>NZ_JBHXFA010000036.1:0-21080 GCF_042724175.1 Streptomyces sp. NPDC127084 | reverse complement strand
CGCGGCGCGGCGCGTGGTGGGGGGGGGGGCCGCTCTGTCCCCGGGGGCGGGCCCCGGGTTGGCGGCGGGGGGGCGCGTCACCCGGTCGGTCCCGGGTCGGGGTGCGCGAGCCCGTCCGGCGCGGCTCAATGGAGGACAAGGTGTGCACGCCTGCGCCGTACGACCGAGAAGCCGTACGGCAAAGGAGGCCCGTACGGCATGGATCCCGACTTCGATGCGGCAGTGCTCGACGCGCTCTTCACGCAGCCCCCAGTAGGGCTGCAGGTGATGGACCGCGGGCTGCGCATCGTGCGGATCAACACCGCTGCGCCAGGACTCCGGGGCCTGGACCCGCGAAAGCTGCTGGGCCGTACCTGGCGGGAGCTCGGGCTGATCGACGCCGAAACCGAGGAAAGGGTGCGCCGGGTACTCGACACCGGCGAACCGATCAAGGACCTGCGCTACCGCGGGCGGCTGCCCGGCACCGGCCGCGAGGTCAGGCTGCTGTCCATCACCGCGTTCCGCATCCACGACCGCGACGGGAACCCGCTCGGCGTCGCCGCGACCACCATCGACATCACCGAACGCGACAACGCCGAGCGGCGCCTGGACCTGCTCTACCGGGCCGGTGTGACCATCGGCAGCACCCTGGACGTCTTCCGCACGGCCCAGGAACTCGCCGATGTCGCGGCGCCCGAGATGGCCGACGCCGCCGTGGTGGACGTGCTGGACTCCGTCCTGCACGGCGAAGCCCCCGCCCCCGGCCCGGTGACCGCGCCCATCACCGTCCGCAGGGCGGGCTCCCGTGTCGCGGGCACGATCGCCCAACGCGATCCCATCCGGGTCGGCGACGTACGGGTGATGCCGTACGCCACCCCCTTCGCCGGGGCGCTGGGCGATCTGCGGCCCCGGCTCGTACGGGAGCTGGGGCCCGACGACATCCGCATCGCCCGTGATCCGCGGTGGGCGGAACTGCTGCGGGAAGCGGGCGCACACTCGCTGATGGCCGTGCCGCTCACCGCACGCGGGGTGGTGCTCGGCATCGCCGCCTTCTACCGGCTGGGCGGTTCCGACCCCTTTGACGAAGCCGACCTCGAACTCGCGGCCGATCTGGTGGCCCGGGCCGCCGTCTGCGTGGACAACGCCCGCCGCTACACCCGAGAGCACACCCTCGCCCGGCTCACCCAGCGCACCCTGGTGCCTGCCCGGCTGCCCGCGCACACCGCCCTGGAGACCGCGTACGCCTACCTGCCGGTGGCATCCGGCGGGGCCTGGTACGACGTCCTGCCGCTCTCCGGAGCACGCGTGGCCCTCGTGGCAGGCGACGTCTCGGGTCATGGCATGGGGGCGGTGACCACGATGGGCCGGCTGCGCACGGCGGTCGGCGCCTTCGCCGCCATGGACCTCCGGCCCGATGCGCTTCTTGCCCGCCTCGACGATCTGACGGTGCGACTCGGCAACGAACTGCGGACCATGGGCGGGGACGAGCCGCTGCTGACCGCGTCGTGTGTCTACGCCGTCTACGACCCAGCCACCGGGGCCTGCGCCCTGTCACGTGCGGGCCACCCCCCACCCGTACTGGTGCGCCCGGACGGGCACATCCAGGCAGCCGAGTGTCCGGACGGTCCCGTACTGGGCAGGGGAGCGGGCGAGTACACCACCAAGACCGTCCGGCTGCCAGCAGGCACCATCCTCGCCTTCCAGAACCAGGGACTGCCCACCGCAGACCAGGGTCCCGCCACGGGGACACGAGCACCGGGACCGGCCCACGGCCCCGGCGGCGCAGAGGCCCGGTTCGCGCCGTACCGCTCAGCCCTCAGCCCGCAGGGCGCTCCCTTGCAGGAACTGTGCGACAGGCTGCTGGCAGCGCTGCTCCCCGACGATCCGCAGGACGACGCCCTGGTGCTGATGGCCCGCACCCGGATACTCGGCTCTGACAGCATCGGCTGCTGGACCCTGCCCAACGAGCCTGCCAGCGCGGCCGTCTCGCGCCGCCTCGTCACCGGGCTGCTGACCGCATGGGGCCTCGACGACCTGGGCTTCGGTACCGAGCTCATCGCAAGCGAGCTGGTCACCAATGCCGTCCGCTACTCCTCCGGGGACATCGGGCTCCGGCTGATCCGGGACACCGCCCTGATCTGCGAGGTCTCCGACACCAGCACCGCCGCGCCCCATCTGCGGCACGCTGATGACGACGACGAGGGCGGCCGGGGGCTGGACATGGTCGCCCACATCAGCCGTCGCTGGGGAACCCGGCTGACCAGCACCGGCAAGGCCGTCTGGACGGAACAGGAACTGCCCGGACCGTCCCGGCAGCCCGGCGAGGGAGGAGCGGAGCGGCCGTGAGCGAGCAGCACTCAGCCGTGCGCACGAGCAGCGCGCTGGTCGAGCTGAACAAGGTCAACAAGCACTTCGGGGCTCTGCACGTGCTCCGGGACATCGATCTGACCATCCAGCGCGGCGAAGTGGTCGTAGTCATCGGGCCGTCCGGATCCGGCAAGTCCACCCTGTGCCGCGCCATCAACCGCCTGGAGACCGTCGACTCCGGCGAGATCGTCATCGACGGCAGGCCGCTGCCGGCCGAGGGCAGGGAACTGGCGCGGCTGCGCGCCGACGTGGGCATGGTGTTCCAGTCCTTCAACCTGTTCGCCCACAAGACCGTGCTCCAGAACGTCACCCTCGGACAGCTCAAGGTCCGCAAGAAGGGCAAGGCCGAGGCCGAGGCACGCGCCCGCTCGCTGCTGGACCGGGTCGGTGTGGCCGGTCAGGCGGACAAGTACCCCGCCCAGCTGTCCGGCGGCCAGCAGCAGCGCGTCGCCATCGCCAGGGCGCTCGCGATGGACCCCAAGATCATGCTCTTCGACGAGCCAACCTCCGCGCTGGACCCGGAGATGATCAACGAAGTGCTGGAGGTCATGCGGCAACTCGCCCGGGACGGAATGACCATGGTCGTCGTCACCCATGAGATGGGCTTCGCCCGTTCGGCCGCCAACCGCGTGGTGTTCATGGCGGACGGGCGGATCGTGGAAGAGGCGACACCTGACGAGTTCTTCACCACCCCGCGCAGCGACCGGGCCAAGGACTTCCTGTCGAAGATCCTCCACCACTGAGCCCCAGGGATGATCACCATGAAGCTACGCAAGGCCACCGTGGCAGCCGCCGCACTCCTGCTGCCCCTCACCGCCGCAGCCGCCGGCTGCGGCTCGGGAGACGGCGGCGGTCAGACCGGCGAGGACAAGGACAAGATCACCGTCGGCATCAAGTACGACCAGCCGGGGATCGGGCTGAAGACCCCGGACGGCGAGTACACCGGCTTCGACGTGGACGTGGCCACTTACATCGCGAAGCAGCTGGGCTACCAGCCCGAGCAGATCGTGTGGAAGGAAGCCAAGAGCGCCGACCGCGAGACGCTGCTCCAGCGCGGAGACGTGGATTTCATCGCGGCCTCGTACTCCATCAACGATGAGCGGCGGAAGAAGGTCGATTTCGCGGGCCCGTATCTGCTGGCCCACCAGGACGTCCTGGTCCGCGCGGACGACGACTCCATCACCAAGCCGGCCGATCTGAACAACCGGAAGCTCTGCTCCGTCACGGGCTCCACATCGGCACAGAACATCAAGACCAGGATCGCCCCGCAGGCCCAGCTCCAGGAGTACGGCGGCTACTCGGAATGCCTCACCGGACTGGAGAACAAAGCCGTGGACGCCCTGACCACCGATGACTCGATCCTCGCCGGTTACGCCTCGCAGGACCAGTTCAAGGGCAAGTTCAAGCTCGGCGGCTTCAAGCTGAGCAACGAGAACTACGGCATCGGGGTCCCCAAGGGCGACAGCGAACTCAAGAACCAGATCAACGCCGCCCTGGAGAAGATGGTCGCGGACGGCACCTGGGAAGCCTATGTGAAGAAGAACTTCGGACCCGCCGGATACAAGAACGAGCCCCCGCCGAAGATCGGCGTCGTCGTGAGCTGACGGCCCGGCGCACGGTGGAAGGCGGTGGTCCGTGTTCGACTTCCTTGAGGGGTACGACCTGCTCGGGGCCTTCTGGACCACGATCCGGCTCACGGTCTACTCCGCCATCGGCTCCCTGGTCTGGGGCACCGTACTGGCAGCCATGAGGGTCAGCCCCGTGCCCTTGATGCGCGGGGTCGGTGCCGCGTACGTCAACATCGTGCGGAACATTCCGCTGACGGTCATCATCGTGTTCACCTCGCTCGGGCTGTTCCAGACGCTGGGCGTCAGCATGGGGGCCCACGACTTCGAGGGGATCAACTTCCGGCTGGCCGTGCTCGGACTGACCGCCTATACCGCCGCGTTCGTCTGCGAGGCGCTGCGGTCCGGGATCAACACGGTGCCCATCGGCCAGGTGGAGGCGGCCCGGGCCATCGGCCTGGGCTTTCCGCAGGTGCTCAGCCTCATCGTGCTCCCGCAGGCCTTCCGCTCAGTGGTCGGACCACTGGCGAACGTGCTGATCGCCCTGACCAAGAACACCACGGTGGCTGCCGCCATCGGGGTCGCCGAGGCCGCGCTCCTGATGCGCGAGATGATCGAGAACGAGGCTCAGCTCATCCTGATCTCCGCCATCTTCGCGTTCGGGTTCATCTGCCTCACCCTCCCCATGGGCCTGCTGCTCGG
The DNA here is from genome assembly GCF_042724175.1 of Streptomyces sp. NPDC127084. Taxonomy (NCBI): domain Bacteria; kingdom Bacillati; phylum Actinomycetota; class Actinomycetes; order Kitasatosporales; family Streptomycetaceae; genus Streptomyces; species Streptomyces sp. NPDC127084. The sequence goes on along the minus strand of NZ_JBHXFA010000036.1, from coordinate 16,467 downwards.
CTGGGTGGCCAGGAAGGTGGCGGTAAGGCGATGACCTCCGTCCTGTACGACGCGCCCGGCCCCCGTGCCCGGCGGCGCAACGCCGTGTACACGGCCGTCTTCCTCGTCGCTCTCGCCGCCCTCGTGTGGTGGGTGGTGTCCAGTCTCGCCGACAAGGGGCAGCTCGAATGGTCCAAGTGGGCGCCGTTCTTCACCGACCCCCGGATCTGGACGACGTACATCCTCCCGGGCCTGGAGTACACCCTCATCGGCGCGGCCCTGTCCATGGCGATCGCCCTGCCGCTCGGCGCGCTGTTCGGCATCGCCAGGCTCTCGCGGCACCGGTGGGTCCGGGGCGTCGCGGGTGTCTTCGTGGAGTTCTTCCGCGCCATCCCCGTACTCGTGCTCATGCTGTTCGCCAACGCCGCGTACGCCGAGTTCACTGCCGTCAGCCCGGACGACCGCCCGCTGTACGCCGTCGTGACCGGACTGGTGCTCTACAACGCGTCCGTGCTCGCCGAGATCGTCCGCGCGGGCATCCTGTCCCTGCCCACCGGTCAGACGGACGCGGCCAAGGCGATCGGCATGCGCACCGGCCAGACCATGCGCTATGTGCTGTTGCCGCAGTCGGTGACGGCCATGCTCCCGGCGATCGTCAGCCAGCTGGTGGTGATCGTGAAGGACACCGCACTCGGCGGGGCGGTGCTGGGATTCTCCGAACTGCTGGCGTCGGTCCGCCCGATGAGCGCCAACTACGGCGCCAACACCATCGCGAGCTTCACCGTGGTCGCCGTCGTCTTCATCGTGCTGAACTTCGCCCTGACCGCCTTCGCCGCCTGGTTGGAACGGCGGCTGAGACGCGGCAGGAAGTCGACCGGAGCGGTGGTCGGCGCCGACGCGATCGCGGAGTTCGCGAGGCCGGGCGAGCACGTCGATCCGCGTCGGGAGAGCACCTAGTGCCGCGAGCATTGTTCACGCGGCTGGCGGGTGGCCGGCCGCGGGGTGCGGTCTGGCCGCGGTGACGGTCGCACATGTGCAGGAAGCCGTACGGCGCGGCGCGCGTTCGTCGTCGCTGGGGTGCAGGGGTGGGCGGGGGACTCGCGAGCCGGGCGGGAATCCCCACGACACGGCCTGACCCTCCGGTCAGAGCAGCTCGGCGTCGGTGAAACCGAGCAGGGACGTCGCAGCACCCTGGGGCGGGCCGCCGTGCAGCGGCAACTCCGCCCAGATGATCTTGCCGCCGTGGATGTAGCGGGTGCCCCAGCGCTGGGCGAACTGGGCCACCAGGAACAGTCCACGGCCACCCTCATCGGTGGTGGCCGCATACCGCAGATGAGGCGAGGTGCTGCTGCCGTCCGCCACCTCGCAGGTCAGACTCTGATCGTGGAGCAGCCGCACCCGGATCGGCCCCGAGCCGTACCGGATGGCGTTGGTGAGCAGCTCGCTGAGGATCAGCTCGACTCCGAAGGCCAGATCCGGCAGACCCCAGTCCTCGAGTGTGCTGACGGCCCTGGCCCGCATCCCCGCGACCGCGCTGGGATCGGACGGCACCTCCCACTCGGCGACCCGGTCCGGGCCGAGGTGCCGGGTGCGGGCGATCAGCAGTGCCACATCGTCTTTCGCACGGGCCGGCAGCAGCGCGTCCAGCACGTCCTGGCAGGTCTCCTCGGGAGTCCGGTCGGCGTGGGCGAGCGCATGACGCAGCAGCTCGATCCCGATGTCGATGTCCCGGCTGCGGTCCTCGATCAGACCGTCCGTGTAGAACACCAGCCGGCTGCCCTCCGCCAGCGTCAGCTCCGCCGCTTCGAACGGCATGCCCCCCAGACCGAGCGGCGGCCCGGCCGGCAGCTCGGGGAACTCCACCGTGCCGTCGGGGTGGACCAGAGCGGGCAGCGGATGCCCCGCCCTGGCCATGGAACAGGCGCGGGAGACCGGGTCGTACACCGCGTACAGACAGGTGGCGCCCGTCATCGCCGGGCGGCCCTCGCCGCTGCCGGGCTCGTCCTGGTCGATCCGCCCCACCAGATCGTCCAGATGCCCCAGTAGTTCGTCCGGGGGCAGGTCCAAGGTCGAGAAGTTGTGCACGGCGGTACGCAGCCGCCCCATAGTCGCGGCGGCGTGCAGTCCGTGGCCCACCACGTCACCGACCACTAGGGCGACCCGGCTGCCAGGCAGCGGGATCACATCGAACCAGTCGCCGCCCACGCCCGACTGGGCCGGCAGATAGCGGTGCGCCACCTCGACCGCGCTCTGCTCCGGCAGCGCGCGCGGCAGCAGACTGCGCTGGAGGGTCACGGCCAGGGCGTGCTCGCGGGTGTAGCGGCGGGCGTTGTCTACGGACACGGCGGCCCGTGCGACCAGCTCCTCCGCCAGCGACAGGTCCTCGTCCTCGAACGGGCCCGGCTTCTCGGAGCGCCAGAAGTTGGCCACACCGAGCACCACACCCCGTGCCTGTAGCGGCACAGTGATCAGCGAGTGGATGCCGTACGAGACCACGGCCTGCGTCCGCTCCGGGTCCTGGGCCAGCCAGCCCGGCGACTCCGACAGATCCGGCACCAGCTCCGCCACCCCCGTGCCGAGCCCTCTGGCCTGCGGGGTCGAAGGCAGGAAGGCGATCAGGGTGCCGAGTTCGTACAGGGGGTGGTCGTCACGGATGCCGCTCACCGCCGTGCGGCGCATCTGGGGGGTACCCGAGCCGTTCGGCTCCTCGCCGTTCAGCACCGGATCGGCCAGATCGACGGTCACGAAGTCCGCGAAGCGGGGCACCGCTACATGGGCCAGCTCCCTCGCGGTGCGGGTGACATCGAGCGTGGTCCCGATGCCCACACCGGCGTCGTACAGCAGCTGGAGCCGCTTGCGGGCCACTTCCGCCCGGCCTGTCAGGGCCTGGAGCTCCGTGGAGTCGCGGATGGTCGCAACCGTGCCCAGAGGGCCGCCGGGCACGTCGGTGGGCCGCTGGTTCACCACGAGCAGCCGCTCCCCGGCCGCATGCACCTCGTCGGTGGCGGAGCGGCCCGAACCCAGTAGTTCGGCCGTGGGGGGGTCGAGCCCCGGCAGCTCGCGGACCGGCTGTCCCTCGGCGTCCGGGCCCAGGCCGAGCAGCCGATTCGCCTCGTCGTTCGCCAGTACCAGCCGGCCGTCCCCGTCGACGATGACGACCCCCTCGCGCACCGCGTGCAGAACGGCGTCGTGGTGCTCGTACATCCGGGTCATCTCGGCAGGCCCCAGACCGTGTGTCTGGCGCTTGAGCCGCCGCGTCGTCAGCGCCGTGCCGGCGGTGGCGAGGGCCAGCCCGATCGCCCCGGCACCGAGGATCACCGGCAGCTGGCGGTACACCGCACCCGTCACGCTCTTCACCTTGAGCCCCGCCGACACCAGCGCGACCACCTTGCCGTCCGCCGCGGTCACCGGAACCACCGCCTGCACCTCGTGGCCCAGTGGTCCGTCGACGCTCTCGGTGAGCACCTCCCCCCTGAGCGAGGGCTCGATGGTGCCGACGAACCGCTGGCCGATCCTGTCGGGCAGCGGGTGGGTGTAGCGGATGCCCTTGGTGTCCATCACCACGATGAAGTCGACACCTGCGGCCTTGCGGGTCTCCTCGGTGATCGGCTGGAGCACCTTCGAGGGATCCGGCAGTTTCAGCGTTGCCTGGAGCCCGGGGGAGTGCGCGAAGGTCTGTGCGACCGCGACGGAACGATTCTGTGCCTCACGGTCGGTGTCATGCGTGGACTGCAGCACAAGGGCCAGGATCGTCCCGAGCACAAGCAGGACGACGACCGCCACCTGGAGGACGAAGACCTGCCCGGCGACGCTCACGGGGCGTTTTCTGATCAGTGCCCTGATCACGGTTTTCTTTCTAGCACCGTGGAGCCCTGCGGGGCCATACGGGGACCGTCTTCCGTGCGGGGTGCGCGGCCACCGGCCCGGCCCGTCCGGCGTTCGAGGGCGGTCCCGCCGGGACGCTGCCGCGGGGTACGGCACACGTCGAAGGCCCACGTCGAAGGCCCGCCCCTGGCAGCAGGCCCCCCGAGCACGGGCACACCGCGGCCTCACCCGCAGCTGTACGTGAACCGTGTCGCCGCCGACCGCCCCGCCGGTGAGGTGATCCGCACCTCCGCTCGTGCGTCGAAGACGCCCTCCCCGTGGAAGGTCCAGCGCAGCTTCAGCCGCGCCTGCCGCTGCCCGTGGGCGAGGCGCTCGGTCAGCTCCTCCGAGACGGTCCCGTCGTTTCGCACCCATTGGTAGACCAGGGTGCCGCGACGCCCGTTCGTCTCCACCACCGCGGTGATCACCGCGGTGCCGTCGCAGCCGGGCCCGTCGGCGGCGGTGCTCACCGACAGGTCGCGCACCGCGACCCCGGAGCCGTACCTGTCCCAGCCGAGGTAGCAGAGCACACCGACGAGGATCACGATCGCGAGGGTGTAGCGGCGCAGGCCCGCGAGACGGGACACCGGGCGCTCGGGTGCCGGGGGCGGTGCGGCGGCGCCCGGAAGGGCGCCGTGCCAGACCGTGGTGGCCGTGACGCCGGGCCCGAAGCGGAGCACTGTGCCATCGGTCCGGTCCGGGATCGTCACGTCCTCCTGGCCCGGGTCCGCCGGACGTTCGATCCAGTGGCTGGCCAGCACGGTGGCGCTGTACTCGTCGTCCGGCTCGGCGGACGCCCGGGGTAGCCCCGGCCCACCGGACACTTCGCGCGGTTCGCTCACGTGATCACGCACCGTCTGATCAGGATCCGCTGCTCGGAGGCGCCGTTCCCGGCCGCCGGCGTGGTGCTCGCCCGGACGGCCCAGTAGCAGCCACCGCCGCGGAAGGTGTGGTCAACGGTCAGGGAGTAGCGCGTGGCGCCTTCCCGCTGGAAGGAGTCGCTGCCACCGTCCGGGGAACCGGCGCTCTCCTTGTCATCGCTGGTGGCCCAGTCCACGGTGATGGTCACCGGACCGGTACCGTCCGTGACGACGTCCACCGTCGCCCGGGCGGTCGCCACCCCCGTCTGGCGTAGCGAGCCGACGGACACCGACACGACCTTCACCGGCTCCGGTTCCGCCGAGGAGGCAGGGGCGGATGTGACCGGCGGGTCGGACACGGTCGGCGGAGCGGTCACCGTGGGCGCGTCGGACGCCGTCGGAGGCACGGACTCCGAGGCGTCCGGTGTGGTGGGTGAAGCCGAGGGTGAAGGCGACGCGGAAGCGCTCGGGCTCGCCGAAGGGCTCGCGGATCCGGACGCGCTGGGCTCCGCCGCCCCCGTGGACGGCTGCCCACCGGTCGGCACCGCACTGGTGGTGGCCACCGCCCCGGTCGTCGTACGCCCGGCCTCCTCGCCGTCCGCCCGTGCCGCGAGCGCCAGCACCAACCCCAGTACCAAGGCGAGTGCCCCGGCCAGCAGGCCCTGGCCCCCTGGCCACAGGGCGCGCAGCCCACGGGCGGGGCGCAGCGCCGTCGTCGCCAGCGCGGTGGTCCCGGCAGGAGCCGGGGCGCCGCCCGAGGGGAGCAGCAGCGGCAGCAGCGCGGCGAGCGCGGCCAGTCTCCGCTGCCCCCGCTCCTCCCAGTCGGGGCCGTACGCGGCGACAGCGGCCTGCTCGAGTTCGGCCACGAACGCCTCGGCGTCGGCCGGACGTTCCTGCGGGGTCTTCGCCAGCCCGTGCCGGACCAGCGGCCGGAGTGCCGGCGGTACCTCCTCCTCCGGGATCGGCGCGCTGGTGTGCTGGAGCGCCAGTTCGGCGAAGTTCTGCCCGGTGTACGGCTTGCGGCCGGTCACGCACTCGAAGAAGGTCGCCGTCGCCGCGTAGACATCGGCCGAGGGGGAGGCGGGCTCACCGCTCCACTGCTCGGGCGCCATGTACGCGGGGGTGCCCGCGACCCCGGGGGTGGTGCCCCGGCCGGTGGCGATGCCGAAGTCCACCAGCTTGGACGTGCCGTCCGCCGCCACCAGGACGTTGCCCGGCTTGTAGTCCCGGTGCACCACACCGGCCCGGTGGGCCTCGGCGAGTCCGAGAAGTGATCCCTTGAGTACGGCGAGAGCCGCCTCCGGGCCCGTCTGCCCCTCCCGGGCCAGGAGCGCACCCAGCGCCACTCCGTGGACCAGCTCCATGACGATCGCCGCGCCCTCCGGCGCCTCGACGTACTCGTACAGCCGCACGACATGGGGCGATTCCAGCCCGCCGAGCAGTCGGGCCTCCGCCTGGAACTTCCGCACGAAGGCGGTGTCCCTGCGCAGCCGTTCACCGAGGTATTTGACGGCGACCGGGATGCCCGTCGCGTCATGTACGGCAAGCACCACGCGCCCGCTGCCGCCCGCACCGAGTTCCCTGGTCTCCGTGTAGCCAGGGACCGCCCACGCGTTCATCCCGTCCCCCTCGCTCTCCTCACCGTAGACACATATCCGCCACACCCAGTTCCCGGCTACCTTTGTGCCGTTACGCCTTCGCGACCGTACCCACCTGCCCTGCGCACCACCCGTCGCGGACTTAGGCTGAGGAGCGGCCGAATCGCGGAGCTACGCGATCACGGAGATACACGGGAGTCACGCGGAGGTGCGGCATGGCGCGCAACCACCACTTCCACCTCGACCGGGGGCGTCACTCGATCACCGTGAACGTGGGCCCCGGCAGGACCGGGGGCATCGAGCTCCTGGTGGACGGCAAGGTCATCGCGTACCGGCGGGAGCACGGCACCGGGACGACGGTGCTGAGCGGTGAACTCCCCGAGGACCCGGTCCGCAGCTTCCGGGTCCGGGTGCACCAGCCGCATCTGGTGCGGGTGAAGCCGGGCTGCACGCTTGAGCTGGACGGAGTGGAACTGCCCATGCCCGAGCGGTACACGGCGTTCTGATTCCCGAGGCCCGGTCCGCTCACCCGCCCCTGTGCCGATCGGTCCCCCCGGACGTCCGCTTTCGAGTGACCCGCGCGGCCGCGTACGGCGGCCCGCGTCCTCGTGTGTCCGATGATCGCAGCCGGTCGGCCCGACGCCGGCCGCGGTGCAGTGCCGTGACCGGTGGAAGGCCGCCATGCACATCCTGCTCGTCGCCAGCGCCTACAACAGCCTCACCCAGCGCGTCCACGCCGAACTGCGCGACCGCGGCCACCGGGTCGCCGTCGAGACGGCCGGATGCGGTGACGCGGTGCGCGACGCGGTGCTCGGACACGATCCCGAGCTGGTCGTGGCACCGATGCTGAAGTCCGCCATCCCGCGTGATGTGTGGTCGGCCCGCACCTGCCTGATCGTGCATCCCGGGCCCGCCGGTGACCGCGGCCCGTCCTCGCTCGACTGGGCGGTCCACGAGCGCGCCACCAGGTGGGGCGTCACCGTGCTGCAGGCGGGCGAGGAGATGGACGCCGGGGACATCTGGGCCACGGTCGACTTCGCCGTACCCGCCGGAACCTCCGTGCCGCCCGTGGCCAAGAGCGATCTGTACCGGGGCGAGGCCGCCGACGCCGCCGTCACCGCCGTGCTGCTGGCGGTGGAGCGTTTCGCCTCGGGCGGTTACGAGCCCATCCCGCAGACGACCCTGCGGGAAGCGGTGCGGACCCGGCCGTACTTCCGCCAGGAACTGCGCGCGATCTCCTGGGCGGACGACACCACCGAGACCGTGGTGCGCACCCTGCGGGCCGCCGACTCCCAGCCCGGTGTGCGGGACGAACTGCTCGGGGGCGAATGGTTCCTGCACGGCGGCCATCCCGAGTACGGGCTTCGCGGCCGCCCCGGGGAGCTGCTGGCGACCCGGTCCGGTGCCATCTGCCGGGCCACCGCCGACGGCGCGGTGTGGATCCCCGAGCTGCGCCGGCACCGGCGCCCCGGCATGCCCGCCGGCCTCAAACTGCCCGCCACCCGCGCCCTGGCCCTCGCGGGGACGCTGCCGCCGCTGCCGGAGGACCCTGCGCCGCCCCTCGGGAGCGACGCAGGGCCGCAGCCCGCCTGGAGCGACATCCACTACCGCGAAGAGGGCCAGGCGGGATTCCTGTCGTTCTCGTTCCCCGGCGGAGCGATGAGCACGGACCACTGCCGACGGCTGCTCGACGCCTATCGGGCCGCTTGCTCCAGACCCACCAGCGTGCTGGTGCTGGGTGGTGCCCGGGGCTTCTTCTCGAACGGAATCCACCTCCACGTCATCGAGGCGTCCGACGACCCCGCCGCGGAGTCCTGGGCGAACGTCAACGCCATGAACGACCTGGTGGAAGCCGTCCTGACCACGACCGACCGGTTGGTGGTCGCCGCGCTCGGCGGCAACGCGGCGGCCGGCGGGGTGATGCTGGCGCTGGCGGCGGACGAGGTCTGGTGCCGGTCGGGCACGGTGCTGAATCCGCACTACCGGCTGATGGGCCTTTACGGCTCCGAGTACTGGACGTACTCGCTGCCTCGCAGAGTCGGCGCGACGACGGCCGAGCGTCTCACCCGGCAGGCCCAGCCGGTCACCGCGGATTCCGCGTTGCGGATCGGCCTGGTGGACCGCGTCATCGACCGCGCCCCCGAGGAGTTCGGTGCCGAGGCCCGCGCCCTGGCGGCCCGGCTCGCTCCGTTCCCGGCGATCCGGTCGAGGATCGCCGCCAAGAAGGCGGAGAGCGAGCGGCGGGATGCCACCCGGCCGCTGGCCGCCTACCGGGAACGGGAACTCGCCCGCATGCTGCGCACCTTCCTCGACCCGGATGCCCCGTACCACGCATTGCGCCGGGCCTTCACCCGGAAGGAGCAACCACCTCGTACGTCCGTGGAACCCCGTGCGGTGGCGGGGGAACCGACCGCCTGTTAGCAAGAACAAAGGCCTGAACGCGGGCTTTTGTCGCACACCTCTCCGGGAGACGTCCTCATGGATGCAGCAACGCCGACCACGGCCGACGCCGCGGACCCGTCCGGCGCGGCGGTGGGCACGGACGACAAGCCGATCCACATCCTCTGGATCAACGCAGGACTGAGCTGCGACGGCGACTCGGTCGCGCTGACCGCCGCCATGCAGCCCAGCATCGAGGAGATCGCACTCGGCGCGCTCCCCGGTCTGCCCAAGATCCAGATCCACTGGCCGCTGATCGACTTCGAGTGCGGACCGGTCGGAGGAGCGGACACGTTCATCGAGTGGTTCTTCAAGGGGGAGCGCGGCGAGATCGACCCCTTCGTGCTCGTGGTCGAAGGCTCCGTACCGAACGAGTCGATCAAGCAGGAGGGGTACTGGTGCGGCTTCGGGAACGACCCCGAGACCGGCCAGCCCATCACCACCAGCGAGTGGATCGACCGGCTGGCGCCCCACGCGCTCGCCGTCGTCGCGATCGGCACCTGCGCCACGTACGGCGGTATCCACGCCATGGCGGGCAACCCGACCGGTGCCATGGGCGTGCCCGACTACCTGGGCTGGGACTGGACGTCCAAGGCGGGCATCCCCATCGTCTGCGTGCCCGGCTGCCCGATTCAGCCGGACAACTTCGCGGAGACCCTGACGTATCTGCTCTACCAGGCCGCCGGGTCCGCGCCGATGATCCCACTGGATGACAAGCTCCGTCCGACGTGGCTGTTCGGCGCCACCGTCCACGAGGGCTGCGACCGCGCCGGCTACTACGAGCAGGGGCAGTTCGCCGAGGCGTACGACTCGCCCAAGTGCCTGGTCAAGCTGGGCTGCTGGGGTCCCGTCGTCAAGTGCAACGTGCCCAAGCGCGGCTGGATGAACGGTGTCGGCGGCTGCCCCAACGTGGGCGGCATCTGCATCGCCTGCACCATGCCCGGCTTCCCCGACAAGTTCATGCCGTTCATGGACGAGCCGCCCGGCGCACGGGTCTCCACCACGTCCAGCGGTGCGTACGGCGCCGTGATCCGCAGGTTGCGGAGCATCACCGCCAGGACCGTGGACAAGGAGCCGAAGTGGCGGCACACCGGCGACAAGATCACGACCGGCTACCGGCCGCCGTGGTGACGCGGCCGACCGCCGCGGGCGGCGCGACCGTGCCAGGCGTTGAGGCGCGGGGCTGAGGAACCGAGGCACCGCGGTACTGGTGCACCGGGGCCGACCATCCCCCACCTGCGTGAAGACCTGCTGCATCCCCCACCTGAGTGAAGACCCGCTGCATCCCCCACCTGAGTGAAGACCTGCTGAACGACCCGCTTGCAGACCTGCTCGAAGAGCGAGGAAGGGCACCGCACACACGATGGCAACGAAGACGCGAGCCGGCGACGGCCTGGTCGAGATGTCCTGGGATCCGATCACCCGGATTGTGGGCAGCCTCGGCATCCACACGAAGATCGACTTCAAGCAGAAGCGGGTCGCCGAGTGCTACAGCACCTCGTCGGTCTTCCGCGGCTACAGCGTCTTCATGCGGGGCAAGGACCCCCGCGACGCCCACTTCATCACCAGCCGCATCTGCGGCATCTGCGGTGACAACCACGCCACCTGCTCGGTCTACGCCCAGAACATGGCGTACGGAGTGAAGCCCCCGCACCTCGGCGAATGGGTCGTCAACCTCGGCGAGTCCGCCGAGTACATGTTCGACCACAACATCTTCCAGGAGAACCTGGTCGGGGTCGACTACTGCGAGAAGATGGTCCGCGAGACCAACCCCGGTGTCATGGAGCAGGCGGACCGCACCGAAGCGCCGCACGCCGCGGAGCACGGCTACCGCACCATCGGCGACATCATGCGCTCCCTGAATCCCCTCGAGGGCGAGTTCTACCGCGAAGCCCTCCAGGTGAGCCGCTACACCCGGGAGATGTTCTGCCTGATGGAGGGCCGCCACGTGCACCCCTCCACGCTCTACCCGGGCGGCGTCGGCACGGTCGCGTCCGTCCAGCTCTTCACGGACTACATGAGCCGCCTCATGCGCTACGTGGAGTTCATGAAGCGGGTCGTCCCGCTGCACGACGACCTCTTCGACTTCTTCTACGAGGCCATGCCCGGCTACGAGGAGGTCGGCCGCCGCCGGGTCCTCCTCGGCTGCTGGGGCGCGCTCAACGACCCCGAGTACTGCGACTTCACCTACGCCAACATGACCGACTGGGGACGCAAGATGTTCGTCACCCCGGGCGTCATCGTGGACGGCAAACTGGTCACCAACGACCTCACCCAGATCAACCTCGGCATCCGCATCCTGCTCGGCAGCTCCTACTACGAGGACTGGGAGGGCCAGGAGAAGTTCGTCACCCACGACCCGCTCGGCAACCCGGTCGACGCGCGCCACCCGTGGAACCAGCACACCATCCCCGCCCCGCAGAAGCGGGACTTCGACGACAAGTACAGCTGGGTGATGTCCCCGCGCTGGTTCGACGGCAAGGACCACCTCGCGCTGGACACCGGCGGCGGCCCCATCGCCCGCCTCTGGTCCACCGCCTTGTCCGGGCTGGTCGACATCGGCTACGTCAAGGCCACCGGCCGCAGCGTCGTCATCAACCTGCCGCGTACGCTCACCAAGCCGGAGACCACCTTCGAGTGGAAGATCCCGCCGTGGAGCAACGCGCTGGAGCGCAACCGCGCCCGCACCTACTTCCAGGCGTACGCGGCGGCCGTCGCCCTGCACTGCGCCGAGAAGGGCCTTGAGGAGGTCCGCGCCGGACGCACCCAGACCTGGGAGAAGTTCGAGGTCCCGGACGAGTCCATCGGCTGCGGCTTCACCGAGGCGGTCCGCGGGGTGCTCTCCCACCACATGGTCATCAGGGACGGCAAGATCGCCAACTACCACCCGTACCCGCCGACCCCGTGGAACGCCAGCGTGCGCGACGACTACGGCACCCCCGGCCCGTACGAGGACGCCGTGCAGAACACGCCCATCTTCGAGGAGAACTCCCCGGAGAACTTCAAGGGCATCGACATCATGCGGGCCGTGCGCAGCTTCGACCCCTGTCTGCCCTGCGGGGTGCACATGTACGTGGGCGGCGGGAAGACCGTGAAGTCGCTGCACGTCCCCACCGGACTGAGCGGTCTCGCCGGATGAGCCCGGTCACCGCGGAAGAGGCGGGCCGGCGGGTCGAGGAGATCCTCGACCGGCTGGCCTCCTCGGGCGACGAGCAGGCCTGCGCGGCCGTCGAGGAACTCGTCCGGGTCCTGGTGGACTTCTACGGAGCCGGACTCGCCCGGACCGTCGAACTGCTGGGGCGCCGCCCTGCCGATCAGGGATCCGGGGCCGCGCCGCTCACCGAGCTGCTCGGCGACGAACTGGTCGCCGGACTGCTCGTCCTGCACGATCTGCACCCCGAGGACGTCCCCACCCGGATCGCCCGCGCCCTGCACGGCGTGCGGCACTCCGTCGAATCCGCCGGGTTCGACGAGACGACGGGAGTGCTGCGGCTGCGCGTCACCGGCTCCACCGGCTGCGGCTGCCCCAGCACCCAGGAAGTCGCGCGGCAGGCCGCCGTGGAGGCCCTCGCCTGCTTCGCGCCCGAGGTCACCGCCGTCGAACTGGAACCGTCCGCGGCGTCCCGTGAACCGGCGCTCCTCCAGATCGCCACCCGCCCGCCCGGATCGCCCGGCACCCCGGGGCAGGCGATCCGGTCAGGCGGGTCGGGCCGGTCGTCGGTCACGGCACGGTGAGCGCGCCCTTTCCGAGCCCGGGGCAGGCGCCGCCGGGCCCCGCGCCCAGCGGGCTGCGCCGCTTCACCACCCCGCGCCCACCGCGCGAGGAGCAGTGCGAGCTATGCGGTACGCCGCTGGACGGCGAGCGGCACCGGCACCTTGTCGACACCGAGAAGCGGGCCCTGGCCTGTGCCTGTGCACCGTGCGCCCAGCTCCTCGCCCGCCAGGGCGCGTCCCCGGGCCGCTTCCGGACCGTCCCCGGCCGTTTCCTGAGCGATCCGCGGCACCGGATCGACAACACCGCCTGGGAGTTGCTGCGGATCCCCGTCGGCGTCGCCTTCTTCTTCCGCAACGCCGCACTGGACCGGCTCGTCGCGCTCTACCCGAGCCCCGCCGGAGCGACCGAGAGTGAACTGGAACCGGTCGCCTGGCAGACGGCACTCGCCGGAACCCGGCTCGCCGCCCTGCTCGAACCGGACGTGGAGGCGCTGCTGCTGCGCCGCGGCGAAGACCGCACCGAGTGCTATCTGGTGCCGATCGACCTCTGCTACGAGCTGGTCGGGCGAATGCGGCTGCGCTGGCAGGGCTTCGACGGCGGAGCCGAGGCCAGAGCCGAACTCGAGGCCTTCTTCGCCCACGTACGGGAGCAGGCCGAGATCCTTCAGGGGAGCCGTCCATGACCGCCCAGCCCACGGCTGCGACCGCCCGGCAGCAGGCCACGACCCAGCCGACCCAATTCACGTTCAGCTGCACGGGCGTACGCGCCGACGCCCACGCGGCCGGGCCCACCCTCGTGTTCCGGCTGCGGATCACGGCGTCCCCGGGGACCCGGGTGCACGCCATGGCACTGCGCTGCCAGTTGCGGATCGAACCCGCCCGGCGCGAGTACGGCGATGACGAGGCGAGCGGGCTGACCGATCTGTTCGGCGAGCGCCCACGCTGGGGGACCACCCTGCATCCGGTGCAGTTCGCCCACGTTTCCGTGATGGTCCCCGGATTCACCGGCGAAACGGAGACCGACCTCGTGGTGCCCTGCACCTACGACATGGACATCGCATCGACCCGCTACCTCGGGGCGCTGAACCAGGGCGAGGTACCGCTGCTCCTGCTGTTCTCCGGCACCGCCTTCACCGGCGTCGGCGGATTCCATGTCGAACCGGTGCCCTGGGACCGGGAGGCCGTGTGCCGGATGCCGGTGCGGACCTGGCGCGAGATGATCGAGCAGCACTTCCCCGGCTGCGGCTGGATCAAGCTGCCCCGCGACACCATGGACGCCCTGCTGGCCTACCGCTCCCGGCGGGCGCTGCCCTCCTGGGAAGCGGCCGTGGAGGCACTGCTGCGCGAAGCGGCGGGGGCGGCACCGGCGGCCGTGAAGGAGCCGCAGGAGCCCGGCGCTCCCGACGAGAGGACGGCGCCATGACAGCGGCAGCGGAGCCCGCCGCCGGCATCCTCACGTTTCCCGCCTTCTCCCCGGCGACCGAGGCACGGCTGGCCACGGCCCGGCAGGTGGCCGACGCGGTGCTCTTCGAGGGCTATGTCCTCTACCCGTACCGGGCGTCGGCGGCCAAGAACCGGTTGCGCTGGCAGTTCGGGGTGCTGGTGCCGCCCGCCTGGAGCGCGGCCTGCGAGGAGCACGAGTTCCAGCACACCGAATGCCTGATGGAGCCGAAGCAGGGCGCCGTACTCGCGGTCGAAGCGCGCTTCCTGCACACCCAGCGGCGCACGGTCCAGCGGGCCACCGCCGACGGCGGCTATGAGACCGTCCGCGAACTGCACCTGGAAGACCGGATCCTCGTCCCTTGGGACGAGGGCGTGGAGGAGCGTGTCGAACTGGGCGTGCCCGTCGCCGAACTGGCCGGTGACGGTGTCGCGTTCCCCTTCACCCGGCCCGCCCGCGAGGACACCGAACCGGTCCACGACGGTGCCGGGCGGATCGTCGGCAGGCTGGTGCGCCGCCGTGCGGAGCTCAGCGGCACCGTCCGCCTCTCCACCGCCGAACTCGACGGCCCCTACCGCACGGTGCGACTCACCGCCGTCATCGAGAACACCAGCCCCTGGGCCCCGGAACCGGGTGGCGAACGCGACGCGGCGCTGCCGCACTCGCTGGTCGCCAGCCACCTGCTGCTGTGCCTGGACTCGGGCGGGTTCCTGTCGATGACCGACCCGCCCGAATGGGCCCGCGGCGCGGTCGTGGCCTGCCGCAATCTGCACACCTGGCCGGTCCTCGCGGGTGAGGGCGACCGCACCGATCTGATGCTCTCCTCACCGATCATCCTGGAGGACCATCCGGCCATCGCTCCGGAGAGCCCCGGCGCGCTGTACGACGCCACCGAGATCGACGAGATCCTCGCCCTGCGTACCGCCGCCCTCACCGATGAGGAGAAGCGCGAGGCACGGGGAACGGACCCCCGGGCCGCGGCCGTGATCGAACTGGCCGACACCATGCCACCCGAAGTGCTGGAACGCCTGCACGGAGCGGTACGCGGACTGCGCGAGATCACCGGCGGCGGCGCCCCTGACGACTTCGCCGAACCCGGTGTGCAGCGCCCCGAAACCCCCTGGTGGGACCCGGGCGGTGACACGAGCGTCGACCCCTCGCGCGACCATGTCCTGGTCGGCGGACGGCCGGTGAGCGCCGGTTGCAGAGTGGTGCTCCGGCCCGGGCTGCGCCGCACGGACGCGCAGGACGTCTTCCTCCACGGACGCACCGCGCACGTCGAGGCCGTGCTCCACGACGTCGACGGGGTGGTGCATATCGCGGTGACCGTCGAGGGCGACCCCGGCGCCGACATCCGCCGTGAGCAGGGCCGCTTCCTGTACTTCCAGCCCGACGAGGTCGAACCCGTGGAGGACGCGTGAACGCCCCCGTGCCAGGCAGCGGCGCCAGGACCCTTGTCGCGGGTGTCGGCAACATCTTCCTCGGCGACGACGGCTTCGGCGTGGAGACCGTGCGCGCGCTGACCGGCCTACCGCTGCCGGACCATGTGGAGGTCGCCGACATCGGCATCCGGGGAGTCCACCTCGCGTATCGGCTGCTCGACGGCTACGACACCCTCGTCCTCGCCGACGCCACCACGCGCGGCGGTGAGCCGGGGACGCTGTATCTGATCGAGCCCGGCACACCGGGGGAGCCCCCGCCTACCGGCGCCGCACTCGACGGGCACGGGATGTCCCCCGACGCCGTACTGGCCCTCCTGGACACCCTGTGCGCCGGGACCGGCAGCACCCCGCCGCGGCACGTCCTCGTCCTGGGCTGCGAACCCGCGTGCCTCGAAGAGGGCATCGGACTCAGCACGCGGGTGGCCGCCGCCGTGCCGGAAGCCGTTCGGATGATCCTGGATCTGGTCCGGCAGCAGCACGATGTCCTGACGACGACCGGCACGTACCCCTGAACCGCCCCCGAACCGCCCGCCATGCCCTGACATGAGGAGAAGACCATGAGCAACAAGACCACCCTCATCGGCGGTGCCGCCGCGGCGTCCGCCCTGGTGGCCCTCCTCTCCATCTTCCCCGACCTCAAGCGCTATCTGAGGATCCGCAGGATGTGACCCCGAGACACAGCCCGCCCATGAAGCGGGGCTGCACCGAACGGCGGACGCAACCGGGTGGCGGCGGCGTGCCGGTCGGCCGGGCGCCCCGCTCCGCCCTGTAATGAGGCCGGACCAGGTGACCGCGCCGCAGGACGGAGACGCATGCACGAGATGTCCCTCGCGCTGGCCGTCGTCGACCAGGTGGAAGAGGCGGCGCGCTCGCACGGCGCGACAGCGGTCAGGACCGTACGACTCCACGTCGGCGAACTGGCCGGGGTGGTCCCCGACGCCCTCGGCTTCTGCTTCGAACTCGCCTGCGCCGGAACCGTTCTGGAAGGCGCCGAGCTGATCACGGAATCCGTGCCAGGCCGGGCACACTGCGCGCGGTGCGCCGACGACTGGGCGGTCGGTATGCCCCCGCAGCTGTGCTGCCCCGTGTGCGGCCAGGCGACCACCGAGCTGACCGCGGGCCGCGAGCTG
>NZ_JBHXFA010000035.1:14050-52167 GCF_042724175.1 Streptomyces sp. NPDC127084 | reverse complement strand
GGCCCCTGCGGGCCTGGGGAGGCCCCACCCCCTCGGCCCCTGCGGGCCTGGGGAGGCCCCACCCCCTCGGCCCCTGCGGGCCTGGGGAGGCCCCATGCACCGGACGCCGCTCCTTGACGGGCAAAACTTTCCTGACGCGCACTAGCCGCAGGTCTTCCCGTCCCGTGGAACAGTGCCGTTCAGCAGATAGGCGTCCACGACCTCGGTCACACAGCGGTTCTCCGGGCTGTAACCGCCATGACCCTCGCCCTTGTTGGTCAGCAGCACCCCGACGCCCTCGCCCAGCTCGTCCGCCATCCTGCGGGCGCCCTCGTACGGCGTCGCCGGGTCCCCGGTCGTGCCGACGACCAGGATGGGACCCGCCCCCGGCGCGCTGGCCTCCGGAGTCAGCCGCTCGCCGGGCACCGGCCACTTGGCGCACCATCCCGCCGTGTCCCAGGCCAGGAACTCGCCGAACACGGGTGATATCTTCCGGAATTCCGGCAGCAGGGCCCTCGCTTCCGCCGGGCTCGGCCGACCCTTGCTGTCGGCGCACGATATCGCCCGCTGTGAATGGCTCTGCGTGCTGTAATGCCCCTTCTCGTCACGGTCGTTGTAGCGATCGGAGAGTGCGAGGAGCTTTGAGCCGCGGCCACGTTGATCGGCTTCCTCCAGGGCTTCGGTCAGCTTCGGCCACAGGGTCTCGGAGTAGAGCGCCATGACGATACCGGTGAGGGCGAGGCTCTGGTTGAGCTCGCGCCCGTCGTCGGCGGGCAGCGGCCGCTGGTCGATGCGGTCCAGCAACCGCGCTATCCGCTGCGATCCGGCAGCCGGGTCCTCCCCCCTTCCGGCCAGGTAATTGTCCAGGGCGCGTTGGAAGCCGGTGGTCTGGTTGCGAGCGTGGCCGATGGCGTCGGCCGTGGGATCGACCACCGCGTCCAGCACGGTCCGCCCCACGTTCCCCGGGAAGAGGTGAGCGTAGGTGCCGCCGAGCTCCGTGCCGTAGGAGATGCCGAAGTAGCTGAGCTTGCGGTCGCCCAGCACATGGCGGATCAGATCCAGGTCACGGGCAGCGTCCGCCGTGCCGACATGGGGCAGCATCCTGCCCGAGCGCGCGGCGCAGCCCGCACCGAAGGACTCGGCGTCCCGGAAGTAGGCCGCCTCCTCGACCGGGGTGTCGGGAGTGAGGTCGACACGGGTGGCCGCGTCCTCCTGCTCCCGGTCGCTGCGGCAGACCACACCGGAGCTTTTCGCGACTCCCCGCGGATCGAAACTCACCAGGTCATAGCGGGCGCCCAGCGTCTCGAACTCCGGGGCGAAGCCGGGCAGGGTCTGTACGCCGGAACCCCCCGGTCCACCGAAGTTGAACAGCAGTGAGCCGATGCGCTTGTCCTGGTCGCCTGCCTCGCGACGGATCAGGGCCAAAGAGATCGTCTCGCCGTCCGGATCCGCGTAGTCGAGCGGTACCTTGACCTCCGCACAGCTCCATCCGTCACCTTCGCATGGCCGCCAGTCGGGCTGCTGCCTGACCAGGGCCTGGGGGAGTCCGCTGGCAGCGTCGCCCTTCCGCACCGGCAGTGGCGCCTGCCGTCCGTGGTCGGCGCCCTCGCCGCCACTTGCCCCGCCGGCCTCAGTGAGGGTGTCACAGGCCGTCAGCACCCCGCAGGCCAACGACATGGCCAGCGCGAGCGCCGTCGCCCCCGTCTTCGAGGCCGTGCTCGCTCGCGCCGTCGTCCTCGTCGTTGTCCGCGTCCGCGTCCGCCACGTCATCCCGAGCCCCCGTCCCTGTGATCGACCGCGTTGATCGACTGTTGCGCCATCCTAGGTGTCGTCACCGACAGTGACCACGCCTGTGGATAACTCCGGAACAGATGACAGGACGTCATGGCGATCGTCGTCGTGAACGTCGGCTCGCGGCGTCACTCGCATACCGTGCCCGCGGCCGGGACCACCCCGTCCAGCAGGTACTTGTCGACGGCCGACTGCACACACGCGCTGCCGCTGCCGTAGGACCCGTGGCCTTGGCCGCGATAGGTCATCTCGATGCCGACCCCATCGCCGAGCTGCTCGGCCATGGCCTTGGCACCCGCGTACGGGGTGGCCGGGTCACCGGTGTTGCCGATCACCAGGATCGGAGCGGCGCCCGGTGCCGTGACGTTCGGGTGCGCCCACTGGCCGGGCACCGGCCATTCGGTGCAACTCATCAGGCCCCAGCCGAGGTAGTCGCCGAAGACCGGTGACGCCTTGCGGAATTCCGGCAGTTTGGCCTTGGTCTCCTCCAGCGAGAAGCGCTCCTTGGAGTCAAGGCAGTTGATCGCGGCGTTGGCCGCCTGGATGTTGCTGTACTGGCCTTCCCTATTCCGTCCGTTCATCGTGTCGGAAAGGGCCAGCAGCAGGGCTCCGTTGCCACCGTCCGCCTCGTCCAGGCCCTGCTCCAGCAGCGGCCAGTACTCCTTGGAGTACAGAGCCTGGGCGATGCCGTTCGTCGCCTGGGTCTGGGTGAGTTCACGGTCCCCGGTGGCCGGGATGGGCTTCTTCTCCAGCCGGGCGAGCAGATCGACGACGAACTGCTCGACCTCCTTCGCCGTGCTGCCCGGCAGCTGGCACTCGTCGCCTCGTGCCACGCAGTCCGCGGCGAAGTTGTCCAGCGCCAGCTGGAAGCCCTTGGCCTGGCTCAGAGACCCCTGCTCCGAGGTGTCGTTGGGGTTCACGACGGCGTCGAAGACGGCCCGGCCCACGTTCTTGGGGAACAGGTGGGCGTAGACGCCGCCGAGTTCCGTGCCGTAGGAGAAGCCGAGGTAGTGGAGCTTGTCGTCGCCGAGCACCTGGCGCATCAGGTCCATGTCGCGGGCGGCGTCGGTGGTGCTGACATGAGGTAGGTAGTCGCCGGAGTTCTTCTCGCAGCCGGAGGCGTACCAGCGCAGACGCTCGGTGTACGCCGCTTCCTCCTTGGCGTCATCGGGCGTGGCGTCCTGGGCGTAGTACTCGTCCAGCTGCCTGTTGTCCGCGCATTCGACCGGCTCGCTGCGGCCGACACCGCGCGGGTCGAAGCTCACCAGGTCGTAGCGCTCGCGCAGCTTTTCGTAGTCCTGGGCCATCGAGGGCAGCGCGCTGACTCCGGAACCACCGGGACCGCCGAAGTTGAAGAGCAGGGAACCTATTCGCTTGGACTGGTCCTTGGCCTTCGCCCGTATCAGCGCGATCTCGAACGTGTCGCCGTCCGGGTCGGCGTGGTCCCGCGGAACCTCCATGAACGAGCACTCCCACTTCGTGCCGCCGGGCAGCGGTGAGGGCGCGGGACCGCCGCCCTCAGCCTCCGATGGGGCCGGGCACGGCTGCCAGTCGAGTTTCTGGGCGCCGAGATCCCGCTTGCCCTGTGCCGTCTCGTCGCGGCTCCCCCCTCCGCTGCTCGAACAGCCGGTTGTCGCGAGGAGCACCGCCGCGGTCGCCGCCGCGGTCGCCGCTGCGAGGAGGGGGGTGGAGGTCGGCATGAGCCCATCCTGCGGCGATCCACCTCGGCCCGCCTGTCGGGCCCCGGCGGTCCGACGGCGGGAGACACCAGCGGGGACGCCCGTGGCCGTGCGCCTGTGACGCGTTCCCTACAGTGCACCCTTTCGGGTGAGGTGAGTGAAGGACACCCATCCCGGCAGTACCGGGATCCACAGCGTCAGCAGCCGGTAGAGCAGCACCGCCGGGGCCGCGACCTCCAGCGGCAGTCCCACGGCGGCCAGGCCGAGGGTCAGTGCGTACTCGACCGCGCCGATGCCACCCGGTGTCGGCGCCGCCGATCCGAGTGCGTTGCCCGCGAGGAAGACCACGGCGATGCTGGCGTAGCTGAGCTGCTGTTCGCCGTTGTCGAAGGCCCGGATCGAGGCGTCCAGGCACATCACGAAGGCGCCGGTCAGCATCAGCATGCCGCCGATTCCGGTGAGCAGCTTCACCGGCCGTTGGAGCACGTCCAGCATGCGCGGAACGACGCCGATGAACAGCGAGCGCAGCCGCGTCGACACGAACTTGCGCAGGAACGGGATCGCGGTCACCACGAGCACCAGCACGGCCACCGTCAGCAGGCCCGCGATGACGGTCCTGGACGGTGTCACCGGAGAGGTCCGTTCCGTGCCGGTCAGGTAGCCGAAGGCGAGCAGCAGCAGGATGTGCGCGCCGAGTCCGAACAACTGGGAGGCACCCACACTCGCCACGGCGAGTCCGGGCCGTACGCCGGAGCGCTGGAGGAAGCGCGTGTTGAGGGCGACTCCGCCGACCGCGGCCGGGGCGACGATCTTCACGAACGAGCCCGCCACCTGTGCCACGACCGTACGCAGGAACGGCACCCGCTCCGGTACGAAGCCCAGCAGGCTCATCGCCGCCGCGACATAGCTCAGCGCCGAGAAGAGCACCGCAGCGGCCACCCAGCCCCAGTGCGCCCTGGCGACCACCGTGAGATCGGTCTGGGTCAGTTGCGACAGCAGGAAGTAGGCGCCGATGGCCCCGGCGATCAGCGAGACCAGTGTGCGCGGCTTGATCCGCTCCAGCCGGACCGGCTCGACCGGAGCCTGCGGCCGGATCAGCAGCACCTGCCGCCTGATCTGGGCGAGCAGGTCCTCCTCGCGTGCCTCGTCCAGCGCCTCGTCCATGGCGCGCTTCTCGGCCTGCTTCTCGGCCCGGAGCGACTTGCGGGCGGTCTTACGGCCGGTCTTGTCGGGCTCGCCGCGTCCGTCCTGCTCACCGTCGTCCGCTACGGACGCCTGTGCCTTCGCCTGCTTGGCCGCTTCGGCCGCCGCGAGAACCGCCTCCCGTTCGCGCTGCGAACGCTCCCGTGCGAGCCGCCTAAGGGTGGCACGCGTGGAGCGGCTCAGGGCGATCGGCTGGAGCAGGGGCAGGCAGACGGCGACCGGGTCAGGCCCAAGGACGTCCACGGCCGCGGCCACCGCCCGCTCCGCTCCGACCCGCAGGCCCAGCGTGGCCAGCAGCTGGGCGATGTCCATCCGCAGCACGATGTCGCCCGCGGCGATCTCACCCCCGCGCAGGTCGGTGAGCACCACCGTGCCGGAACGATCCACCAGAATGGCGTCGCCGGTCAGCCTGCGGTGCGCGATACGTCGCGACTGGAGCGCCTTCACCTGCTGGAAGGCGCCACGTACCACCTCGTCGGTGATCTCCTCGTCGGGAAGCGAGTCCAGCGAGCGTCCGCCGAGGTGCTCGTACACCAGCATCACGGCGTCGGGGCCCAGCTCGGAGGTGGCGATCAGCTTGGGGGCGTGGGCACCGGCGGCGATGGCGGCGTACGCCAGGAGCGCCTCCTGCTCCAGTGCCTGGCGCAGCGACTGGGTGGAACGGCGGGTGAAGATGCCGCGCAGTGTGAGTCGGCGCCACACCCGGTAGAAGTAGCCCTGCGCCTGCTGCTCACGGTCGACGACGGTGACGTCGAGGGGTGGGCCGTCTTCCAGGGTGACGAAGTAGCGGCGGCCCCGGTCGCCGTTCTCCGCCGAATCGGGCGCGTCCTCGGCGCGCATCGCGGTGACCGGGCGGAACCCCACATGGCGCAGTCCGGCCAGCAGGGTCTGCCCGGTGGGCTGGACGTTCGGCGAGCCGACCGCGTAGATCGTGCCGTATGCGACGGTCCAGCCGATCAGTACCGTCAGGATGATCGAGAACGGGGTGGTGTAGCCCGCCACCAGCATCGCGAACGCGTCGAGCAGCAGCACCCCCCAGAGCGCTACCCGCCAGCGCGGGCGTTTGGCCATGCCGACGGCCGTCATATAGGCGATCACCGGCGCGAGATAGCCGTGCACGGGATCGGTCAGCCCCCCGCCCGTCTGGGGCTGGGTCAGTGCGTCCTGGATCTGGCTGGGTGCGGCGTCGGCGACCCACAGGTCGGTCGCCAGGGTCACGCCGTGGGCGAGCACGGCGGCGAGCACGCCGTCCGCGATCCGCAGTCCGTCCCGCTTGATCAGCCGCTCGATCGCGAACGCCACGGGGACGAGCAGCACGGCGATGCTGGAGACCAGACCGGCGAGCTTGACCAGCAGATCGGGGGCCTGCCCGGTGCGCTTGGAGATGTCCGACTCCAGGCCGGACGTCGTGCCGTGAGCGAACGCGACGATGGCGAGGAGGGCCGCGATCAGCAGGATGCCGGTCAGCAGCCGGGTCAGATCGGACGGCCGGTGCACCCGGGCGGGGAGCAGGGGCTCGTCGCTGAACACCCGGTCACTGACCGCCGGGGCGTCGTCGGCCGCGGATGCGCGGGACGTGGTGTCGTCCTTGGGAGATTCACCGGCCGCGGCTTCGCCGGTGGTCCCGGCATCGGCCGTGGCCTTGGGCTCGTCGCCCTTTGAGACCCGCTTCGGAACTTCCATCCCACCGGCCCCACCAGTGTCATCAGCCCCACCGGTCCTGCCGGTCGCACCGACCTCGCCGGCTGCCTCGGCACCGGACCTCACTTCGGAGACCGAGCCCTGACCTGGTTCCGTGCTCTCGCCGGTTGGCGGACCGGTCGGTTCCGGGCGCGACTCGGAACCGGAGGTGCTTGCCGCCGTCGCAGGCTGCACGCCCCGCTCCTTTGTCGTGTCGGTCTCTTCTTGATCTCGTATCACCAGTCACCGCCCGGATGATGGTGGCATGCCGCGCCGATGTACGGGGGCATCAGGGTGCCCGATCGCTGTCGGTGCCATGGTGCAGGATGGGCCGGATGAGCGATGAGGTGCCGGGACCGCCGGAATTGCCGGAGCTGCCGGAGTACGCGGAGCGGGTGCTCGATGCCGCCGAGCGTATCCCGCCGGGCCGTGTCATGACCTACGGGGACGTGGCGGAGTGGCTGGGCGACGGCGGTCCCCGCCAGGTCGGCCGCGTCATGGCACTCTACGGTGGCGCGGTGCCCTGGTGGCGTGTGGTGCGTGCGGACGGAGCGCTGCTGCCGGGCCATGAGCTCCGCGCCCTGGACCACTACCGCGCCGAGGGCACACCCCTGCGCGAAGCCGCACGTACAGCGGAGGGGCACATACCCCGCCTCGACATGCGACGGGCGCGCTGGGACGGCGTATCGGACGTCGCGGACACGGAAGCTCACAACTGACACCTTCCGCCATTCGGGGGTGCGGTGAGTGCCCGGACCCCCATACGAGGTACCCGCAGCGGCCCGGACCGGACTGCCTGCGGGCCGGGCAGCGCGTGGCGTAGCGTCGTCGGAGCCGTTCGCGGCACCCGCACCACCACCCCTCCGCCGACACGGCGGCTACCCGCGCACCTCATCACCAGCACACCCACCAGGACCGGCGATCCACGTGAGTTCCTCCACTTCCACCGGGCGTACACCGCACCGTCGGGTACGGCAAGGGGTCCCCCCGCGCCCGCAGGGGGACGGCAGGGGGCGGCTCCCGGGCGCGTACCGCCTGGTGCGTACCACACCGGGCCCGGTGGATCCCCCTCTTCTGGACGCCGCCCAGCGCGCGGTGGTTGACCACCGGCGGGGACCGCTGCTCGTACTCGCCGGGCCGGGCACCGGGAAGACGACCACCCTGGTGGAAGCCGTCGCGGCACGGATCGCGTCCGGAGCCGACCCCGAACGGCTGCTGGTGCTCACTTTCAGCCGCAGGGCGGCGGTCGAGCTGCGTGACCGGATGGCGCTGCGGATCGACGGCCGCGAGCGTGAGCCGGGTGGCGGACCGGGCAGGCGCGGATTCGCTCGGGCACCGCAGGCCACGACGTTCCACTCGTACTGCTACGCACTGGTCCGCGCCCACCAGGAGGCGGACCTGTTCGCCGAGCCGCTGCGGCTGCTGTCGGGCCCCGAGCAGGACGTGGCGGTACGCGACCTGCTGGCCGGCCAGCTTGAACTGGAGCGCGAGGGGCTGCCCGGCAGGGTCCGCTGGCCCGACGAGCTGCGTGCCTGCCTGACCACGCGCGGATTCGCGGACGAGGTGCGCGCCGTGCTCGCCCGCACTCGTGAGCTGGGCCTCGGACCCGGCGCACTGGCCGGTTTCGCGGACCGCGCGGGCCGCCGGGACTGGGGCGCGGCTGCCGCGTTCCTCGCCGAGTACCTGGACGTCCTCGACATGCGGGGGGTGCTCGACTACGCGGAGCTGGTCCACCGCGCCGCGCTGCTCGCCGAGACCGCCGCCCTGCCGGGGTACGACGCCGTCTTCGTGGACGAGTACCAGGACACGGACCCGGCGCAGGTGCGGCTGTTGCGGGCGCTGGCCGGCGGAGGCCGGACGGTGGTCGCGTTCGGCGACCCCGACCAGTCGATCTACACCTTCCGGGGCGCCGATGTGAACGGCATCCTCGACTTCCCGACCGCGTTTCCGCTGCCGGACGGCCGCCCGGCACCCGTCGCGGTGCTCAACACGTCCCGGCGCTCGGGTGCGGCCCTGCTGGCCGCGACCCGGCTGCTGACCCAGCGCATGCCGCTGTCCCGGCTGCCCGCTGACGCGGTCCGGGCCCACCGCGCGCTGACCCCGGTCCGTTCCGGTGGCCGGGTCGAGGCCTACACGTATCCCACGGCGTCGACCGAACTGGACAACATCGCGGACATCCTGCGCCGCGCCCATCTTGAGGACGGTGTGCCCTGGAACGACATGGCCGTCCTGGTGCGCGCCGGTGCGCGGACCCTGCCGTCGGTACGGCGTGCGCTCACGGCCGCCGGGGTGCCCGTCGAGACGGACGGTGACGACATCCCGCTGCGCCACGAACCCGCCGTCGGCCCACTGCTCGCCGCGCTGCGCGTGGTGGCCGCACCTGACACGGCCGGGCCCAGCACCGCGCAGGACACCGCCGGGCAGCACATCACGACCGGCGCCGAGCGCGTCGAGCGCACCGAGCCGGACGCCGAGGACGGCGACCGGGCAGAAGCCCCGGACACCCGCGATGGCATCTCCCCGACCGCCATCCCGCAAGACCGGCTCGACCCCGAAACCGCCCACACCCTGCTCACATCCCCCCTCGGCGGTATGGACTCCGGCGACCTGCGCCGCCTCGGCCGGGCCCTGCGCGACGAGGAGCGAGCGGCCGGGCACCGAGTGCCCGCGCCCTCCCACACACTCATCGCACGCGCGCTCGCCGAGCCGGAGCGGCTCACCGCCCACGATCCCGCGTATGCCCGCGGCGCCCAGCAGCTCGGTGCCCTGCTGCGCAAGGCACGCGAACTCCTCGAAGGCGGGGGCACCGCGGAGGAAGCGCTCTGGGAGCTCTGGAACGGCACCACCTGGCCGCAGCGCCTCCAACGCGCCTCGCTGCGCGGCGGCGCCGCCGGCCGTAACGCCGACCGCGACCTCGACGCCATCTGCGCCCTGTTCGAAACCGCCGCCCGAGCCGAGGAACGTACCGGTGGCCGTGGCGCGCTCAACTTCCTGGAGGAACTGGAAGCCCAGGACATCGCCGCCGACACCCTCACCCGCCGAGGTGCCCGCCCCGCCGCCGTACGCCTGATGACGGCACACCGGGCCAAGGGCCTCGAATGGGGCCTTGTCGTGGTGGCGGGCGTACAGGAGGGGCTCTGGCCGGATCTGCGCCGCCGCGGCTCTCTGCTCGAAGCCGACCGGATCGGCCGCGACGGCATCGCCGAACCCCTGCCCCCCGGCGCGCTGCTCGCCGAGGAGCGCCGGCTGTTCTACGTGGCAGCCACCCGCGCCCGCGAGCGGCTGGTGGTCACCGCGGTCAGGGCACCCGCGGAGGACGGGGACCAGCCCTCGCGCTTCCTCGCCGAGCTCGGCACCGAACCGCGCGACATCACCGGCCGTCCGCGCCGCCCGCTGGCGGTGGCTCCGCTGGTCGCCGAACTGCGCGCCACCACCGTCGACCCGAACGCGTCCCCTGGACTGCGTGACGCCGCCGCCCGCCGACTCGCCCGGCTCGCGGCACTCGCCGACGACGAGGGGCAGCCGCTGGTCCCCGCCGCGCACCCGAACCGCTGGTGGGGGCTGAACGAACCGACGCACAGCGATGTGCCGCTACGCGACCGGGACCGTCCGCTGGCCCTGTCCCCGAGCTCTCTCGAAAAGCTCACCAGCACCTGCGCCCTCCAGTGGTTCCTCGGACGCGAGGTGCGGGCGGACGCTCCCGCGAGCGCCGCGCAGGGCTTCGGGAACGTCGTCCATGTGCTGGCCGACGATGTCGCCTCCGGTCGTACACCGGCAGATCTCGCCGTCCTCATGGAGCGCCTCGACGCGGTCTGGGACGCGCTCGTCTTCGACGCCCCGTGGAAGTCCGTGCAGGAGAAGGAGCAGGCGCGCGCCGCCCTGGAGCGTTTTCTGCGTTGGCATGTCATGGACCGCGGCGGACGCCGATCCGCCACCACCGAGCACGCGTTCGACGTGACTCTGGAGGCGGGGGATTACGAGGTGCGGATCCGCGGCTCCATGGACCGCGTCGAACAGGACGAGCACGGCCGGGCTTACGTGGTCGACTTCAAGACCGGCAAGCAGGCACCCACCAGGGACGAGGTCGCCCACCACCCCCAGCTCGCCGTCTACCAGCTCGCGGTCCGGGAGGGCGCGGTGGACGAGGTCTTCGACGGCCGCAGGCCCGAGCCGGGCGGCGCCGAGCTCGTACAGCTACGTCAGCCCGCCCCCAAGAAGGAGGGCGGTGACGCCCTGCCGAAGATCCAGGCTCAGGAGGCGCTGTCCGGCGCATGGGTGGGCGAACTGCTCGCTGACGCGGCGGGCCGGGTGCTGGATGAGCGCTTCACACCCATGAGCGGCCCGCACTGCGGTCAGTGCGCGTTCCGGGCCTCGTGCAGTGCCCAGCCAGAGGGGCGGCACATCGTGGAGTGACCCGGGCCCGTCGGCATGGATGCGGACGTCGGCTGCTCGGACAGCGGATGCCGGCTATCGGCTATCGACAGCGGACAGCGGACAGCGGACAGCGGACAGCGGATTGGCGGCTTGGGCGGTCGATGTCAGTGGCTGCCGTTAGCCTCTCTCGGGTGTCCGCGCGTATCACCGACCCCGATCAGCTCAAGGAGCTCCTCGGTATCCCGTTCACCCCGGAGCAGATGGCCTGCGTCACGGCGCCACCTGCTCCGCAGGTCATCGTGGCCGGGGCCGGTTCGGGCAAGACGACCGTGATGGCGGCACGGGTGGTCTGGCTCGTGGGCACCGGACAGGTCGCCCCCGAGCAGGTGCTCGGTCTGACGTTCACCAACAAGGCGGCCGGTGAGCTCGCCGAGCGTGTCCGCACGGCGCTGGTCAGGGCCGGAGTGGTGGATCCCGAGGCGATTCCCGGAGTGACTCCTGGAGTGAGTGGCGGTACCGGTCCCGCCACCGGAGCCCATCCGTCCGGTGAGCCCCGTATCTCCACGTACCACGCCTTCGCCGGGCAGCTGCTCACCGACCACGGGCTGCGGATCGGCCTGGAGCCGACCTCCCGGCTGCTCGCGGACGCCACCCGGTTCCAGCTCGCCGCGCGTGTGCTGCGGGAGGCCCCGGGGCCGTATCCGGCCCTGACCAGATCCTTCGCTTCCCTGGTCAGTGATCTGCTCGCACTCGACGCCGAGCTGTCCGAGCATCTCGTGGCCCCCGAAAGGCTGCTGGGGTACGACTCCGCCCTGCTGCGGGACCTGGAGTCCGCCAGGCTGACCAACGCCGAGCTGCGCAAGGTCCCCGAGGCCGCGGTGGCCCGTCGTGAACTGCTGGACCTGGTCGTGCGCTACCGCGCGGCGAAGCGGGCCCGCGACCTACTGGACTTCGCTGACCAGATAGCCCTCTCCGCCGAGCTCGCGCGCACCCGCCCCGAGGTGGGCCGCATCCTGCGGGACGAGTTCCGGGTGGTCCTGCTCGACGAGTACCAGGACACGTCGGTGGCCCAGCGGCTGCTGCTCTCGGGCCTGTTCGGTACGGGCACGGGCCACGCGGTCACCGCGGTCGGCGACCCCTGCCAGGCGATCTACGGCTGGCGCGGCGCGTCCGTGGCCAACCTGGACGATTTCCCGGAGCACTTCCCCTTCGCGGACGGCCGCCCCGCCGCCCGGTACTCCCTCAGCGAGAACCGCCGCAGCGGAGGTCGGCTGCTCAGCCTGGCCAACGGTCTCGCCGAGCCGCTGCGGGCCATGCACGAAGGCGTTGAGGCACTGCGCCCCGCGCCCGGCGCCGAACGCGACGGATCCGTACGCATCGCCCTGCTGCCCGGTCATACGGAGGAGATCGAGTGGCTCGCCGACTCGATCGCCCATCTCGTCCGCACGGGCAAGGAGCCGGGGGAGATCGCTGTCCTCTGCCGTACGGCGGTGGACTTCGCCGCGATCCAGGGCGCGCTTGTCGCACGGGACGTGCCGGTGGAGGTGGTCGGTCTCTCGGGACTGCTGCACCTGCCCGAGGTCGCTGATCTTGTCGCTGTCTGCGAAGTGCTCCAGGACCCGGGGGCGAATGCCTCGCTGGTGCGGATCCTGACCGGCCCGCGCTGGCGCATCGGCCCGCGTGACCTCGCCCTGCTAGGCCGCCGCGCCCGTATCATCGTCCACCGCGCACGCTCCGGCGACGACGCTTCCACCGCCGACGCGGACCAGCGGCTCGCCGAGGCGGTCGAAGGCACCGACCCCGCCGAGGTGGTCTCGCTCGCCGACGCGCTCGACACCTTCCTGGAATCCAGCGAGCCCGACGACGGACTGCCGTTCTCCGGAGCGGCCCGGGTCCGCTTCGCCCATCTCGCCCAGGAGCTGCGCGAGCTGCGGCGTTCCCTCGCCGATCCGCTGATGGAAGTGCTGCACCGCGTCCTCGCCACCACGGGCCTGGAGGTCGAGCTCTCCGCCTCCCCGCACGCCCTGGCGGCCCGCCGGCGCGAGACACTCTCCAACTTCCTCGACATAGCCGCCTCCTTCGCCTCCCTGGACGGCGAAGCGAGCCTGCTGGCCTTCCTCGGCTTCCTGCGCACCGCCGAGCAGTACGAGAAGGGCTTGGACAACGCCCTGCCCGGCGGGGAGAACACGGTGAAGGTCCTCACGGCCCACAAGTCCAAGGGACTGGAGTGGGACGTGGTCGCTGTGCCGGGTCTTGTCGCCGACCAGTTCCCGAGCACCCGCGCCCGGGAGTCCTGGACCGCCCAGGCGAAGGTTCTGCCGCATGCGCTGCGGGGCGACGCGGACACCCTTCCGGAGGTGGCGGGCTGGGACGCGAAGGGCCTCAAGGCGTTCAAGGCGGATATGAAGGACCACCAGCACATCGAGGAACTGCGCCTGGGCTATGTGACCTTCACCCGGCCCCGCTCCCTGCTGCTCGGCTCCGCCCACTGGTGGGGCCCGACCCAGAAGCGGCGCCGGGGCCCGTCCGAGTTCCTGCACGCGCTGTACGAGCACTGCGCGGCCGGCTACGGCGAGATCGAGGTGTGGGCGGAAGAGCCGGAGGAGGACGCGGAGAACCCCGCCCTGCACGCGGAGGCGGCTGGCGAACACGTCTGGCCGCTTCCCCTGGATCCCGCGGCGAAGGAGCGCCGCCGCCGCGCCGCCGACACGGTGCTGGCCTACCTGTCGGCGGTTCCCGACGAGCCCGAGGGGCCCGGTCACGGCTCCGGCCCCGGTCCCGCCGAAGGCCCGGCGGAGCGCGAGGGCCACGAGGACCTCTGGCCCGTGGAACCCATGGAGCCCGACGAGGAGCCCTGGCCGGAGGATGTCGCCGACACGCACGACTACGCGGACGACGCGGAGGGCAGCGATCCGGCACCGTGGCCGCAGCACGGCGGTTCCGCGCCCCGCGCGCACTCCGGGCTCCCTGGCCAGCGCCGCGCCGAGGATCCGCTGCCGGACGTGCCGGACGTGCCGGACGTGCCGGACGTGCCGGACGTGCCGGACGTGCCGGACGTGCCGGATGTGCCGGATGTGCCGGATGTGCCAGACCCGGCGGCCTTGTCACACTTGGCGGATCCGTCAGAGACGGCCCCGGCACCCCGCGAGCCCATCACCCCAGAGGACGCCCGCACCATCGCCTCCTGGGACCGCGACCTCGAAGCGCTCACGGGCGAGCTGCGCCGCGCCCGCGCCGCGGTGCGAGAGGTTCCGGTCCCCCCGGCCCTCTCGGCATCCCAGCTGCTGCACCTCGCCGCCGACCCGGACGGCTTCGCCCAGGAACTCGCCCGCCCCATGCCGCGCCGGCCCCAGCGGGCAGCCCGCCGGGGCACCCGGTTCCACGCCTGGGTGCAGTCGCGGTTCGAGGAGCTGCCGCTGCCCATGCTCTGGCCCGATGAGCTACCGGGCCATGACCCGGACGAACCGGACGCGGCGGAGATCGCCGACGAACGCGACCTCGCCGCGCTCAAGGAGGCCTTCGAGCGCACCACGTACGCACGCCGCACCCCGTACCGGGTGGAGGCGCCGGTCCAGCTCACCCTCGCGGGGCGGGTCATCAGGGGGCGTATCGACGCCGTCTACCGCGACGCCGCCACCGGGGCGTTCGAGATCGTGGACTGGAAGACCGGCAGGGAACGCGACGCCGACCCGTTGCAGCTCGCCGTCTACCGGCTTGCCTGGGCTGAGCAGCACGGACTCCCACCCGAGTCGGTGGCCGCCTCCTTCGTCTACCTCCGCACCGGAGAGGTCGTGCGCCACGATGCCCTGCCGGACCGCGGCGCGCTCGAACGGCTGCTCACAGGTCCTCCGGCAGCGGTGGAACCGGCGCACGACCGCGCAGACGAGCCCGCCCCGGGCGCCGGATAGGCTCAGGGACATGAGCGAGACCCAGGACAACGCCGTCCGCACCTACATACACGGGCACCGTGCGGCCTTCCTCGACGACCTCGCCGAGTGGCTGCGCATTCCGTCGGTCTCGGCGCAGCCCGAGCACGGCGGGGACGTACGGCGCAGTGCCGAGTGGCTCGCCGCCAAGCTGAAGGAGACGGGCTTCCCGGCCGTCGAGGTGTGGGAGGTCCCTCTCGCGGCGCCGGAGGCCGCCCCGGGCGCCCCCGCCGTGTTCGCCGAGTGGCCGTCCGAAGACCCGGAAGCGCCGACGGTCCTGGTCTACGGCCACCATGACGTACAGCCCGCGGCCCGCGAGGACGGCTGGCACACCGACCCGTTCGAGCCCGTCGTCAAGGACGGCAGGATGTACGCGCGGGGCGCGGCCGACGACAAGGGCCAGGTGTTCTTCCACAC
Source organism: Streptomyces sp. NPDC127084 (assembly GCF_042724175.1). NCBI lineage: Bacteria > Bacillati > Actinomycetota > Actinomycetes > Kitasatosporales > Streptomycetaceae > Streptomyces > Streptomyces sp. NPDC127084. The sequence goes on along the minus strand of NZ_JBHXFA010000035.1, from coordinate 37,118 downwards.
CCTGGGCGTACGCGCCCATCTGGCCGCGACGGGCCGTACCGCCCCCGCCGTCCATCTGAAGCTGCTCGTCGAAGGCGAGGAGGAGTCCGGCTCCCCGCATTTCAGGGCGCTCGTGGAGCGGCACCGAGGTCGTCTCGCCGCCGATGTGGTGATCGTCTCCGACACCGGGATGTGGTCGGAGACCACCCCCACGGTCTGTACCGGGATGCGCGGTCTCGCCGAGTGCGAGATCGAGCTGTACGGCCCCGGCCAGGACATCCACTCCGGTTCCTTCGGCGGGGCGGTGCCCAACCCGGCCACCGCCGCAGCCCGGCTGGTCGCCGCGCTCCACGACGAGCAGGAGCGGGTGGCCATCCCCGGCTTCTACGACGGAATCGCGGAGCTGACCGACGCCGAGCGCGAGCTGTTCGCCGAGCTGCCGTTCGACGAGGAGGACTGGCTTCGTACGGCCAGGTCCCGGGGGACGCTCGGTGAGGCCGGCTACTCCACCCTGGAGCGCGTCTGGGCCAGGCCGACCGCCGAGGTCAACGGCATCGGAGGCGGCTACCAGGGCCCCGGCGGCAAGACGATCATCCCGTCGTCCGCCATGTTGAAGCTGTCCTTCCGACTGGTCGCGGGCCAGGACCCGGACCGGGTGGAGAAGTCCGTACGGGACTGGGTGGCCGCCCGGCTCCCGGCCGGTATCCGTCACGAGATCACCTTCGGCGGAGCGACCCGTCCCTGTCTGACCCCGCTGGACCACCCCGCCCTCCAGGCGGTCGCCCGGGCCATGAGCCGGGCCTTCGACGGCGAGAAGATCCGCTACACACGCGAGGGAGGCTCGGGCCCGGCGGCTGATCTCCAGGACGTGCTCGGTGCACCCGTGCTCTTCCTGGGCATCTCCGTTCCGTCCGACGGATGGCACGCGCCCAACGAGAAGGTCGAGCTGGACCTGCTGCTCAAGGGTGTCGAGGCCAGCGCCTACCTGTGGGGAGAACTGGGCACCGCTGACGCCGCCCGCCGCTGAACGCCAGTACACCGGCTGAAACGCCAGTACACCGAACGACCCGAACGACCGGGGGAGTGGAACGCACCTGTGAGCACCTTCCATTACGTTGCCGACGGCCGGCCGATCGGGCTGACCGCGCCGAGCGGTATCGACCGTGCCGCCCATCACCGGCTGGACGAAGCCTGGCTGGCGGCGGCCTGGAGCCACCCCTCCACCCGGGTCTTCGTGGTCTCCGGTGGTCAGGTGCTGGTGGACGACACACCTGACGGCGGTACCGGACTGGTGATGACCCCGGCCTTCGAAGCCCCCGTCACCGAGACCCACCGGTACTTCCTCGGCACCGACGAGGCCGGCGTCAGCTACTTCGCACTCCAGAAGGACGCACTGCCGGGACGTATCGACCAGTCGGCGCGTCCCGCCGGACTGCGTGAGGCCGGACTGCTGCTCTCGCCGCGCGACGCGGCGCTGATGGCGCATGCCGTGGCGCTGGAGAACTGGCAGCGCCTGCACCGCTTCTGCTCCCGCTGCGGCGAGCGCACCACCATCGCGGCAGCGGGCCATGTCCGCCGCTGCCCGGCCTGCGGTGCCGAGCACTACCCGCGCACCGACCCGGCCGTGATCATGCTGGTCACGGACGCGGAGGACCGTGCGCTGCTGGGGCGCCAGGTGCACTGGCCGGAGGGCCGCTTCTCGACCCTGGCGGGCTTCGTGGAGCCGGGCGAGTCGATCGAGCAGGCCGTGGTGCGGGAGGTCCAGGAGGAGGCGGGTGTCACGGTCGGCGAGGTCGAGTACGTCGCCAGCCAGCCCTGGCCGTTCCCGTCGAGCCTGATGCTGGGCTTCATGGCCAGAGCCACCTCGCCGGAGATCACGGTCGACGGTGAGGAGCTGCACGAGGCCCGCTGGTTCTCCCGGGAAGAGCTGAGCGCCGCCTTCGAGTCCGGGGATGTGCTGCCTCCGTACGGCATCTCGATCGCGTCCCACCTGGTCGAGATGTGGTACGGCAAGCCGCTGCCGAAGCCCGGAACAGCGGTCTGAGCTCCGGACGCGCTCGGCACACCGGAACGCCCCTCCGGTCACGACGGTGGCGGAGGGGCGTGGGGCGGGCGCGCGGGCCCGGGGGTCAGCTCGCGAGAGCCTGCTTGACCTGGGCCAGGCTCGGGTTCGTCATGACGATGTTCTCCCCGCCGCCCGGCGGCACGACGAGAACGGTGGGGACGGTCTGGTTGCCGCCGTTCGCCTTCTCCACGAACGCCGCGGACTCGGGGTCGTTCTCGATGTTGACCTCGACGTACGAGATGCCTTCCCGGTCGAGCTGGCTCTTCAGCCGAACGCAGTAGCCGCACCAGGTCGTGCTGTACATCGTCAGAGATCCCTGCATCTTCTTCTTCCGCTCCTCCGGGTCGTGGGCCTGTCCCGCTGTTCGAACGTACGCGATGCCGCTGCCATTCCCAGCGCGCCCGTCACACAGCTCACACCCGATTCATACGACCGGCCGGCTCCGCCTGTGGACAACCGTCCCGGTGATCTTCCCGGACCTGGCAGCATGGCGGGCGTGACAGCAGCAACGCACTCCACGCTCTTCCCTCAGGTCCCCGCGTCCGCCGACGCGGTGCTCGACGGGCTCGACCCCGAGCAGCGCGAGGTCGCGACCGCTCTGGCCGGTCCGGTGTGTGTGCTGGCCGGTGCCGGCACGGGCAAGACACGGGCGATCACCCATCGCATCGCCTACGGGGTGCGGGCGGGGATACTCCAGCCGTCGAGTGTGCTGGCGGTCACGTTCACCAACCGGGCCGCGGGGGAGATGCGGGGCCGGCTGCGCCAGCTCGGAGCGGGTGGGGTGCAGGCCCGCACCTTCCACTCGGCCGCCCTGCGCCAGCTTCAGTACTTCTGGCCGAAAGTCGTCGGAGGGGAGCTGCCCAGGCTGCTTGAGCGCAAGATCCAGCTGGTCGCCGAGGCGGCGGCACGCTGCCGGATCCGGCTGGACCGCAATGAGCTCCGCGATGTGACCAGCGAGATCGAATGGGCCAAGGTCACCCAGACGGTGCCCGCGGACTATCCGGCGGCCGTCGCCAAGGCGCTCAGGGACGCCCCACGCGACCCGGCCGAGATCGGCCAGATCTACGCGCTGTACGAGCAGCTGAAGCGGGACCGCTCCGTCATCGACTTCGAAGACGTGCTGCTGCTGACGGTCGGCATCCTCCAGGACCGCCACGACATCGCCGACCAGGTCCGCCGCCAATACCAGCACTTCGTGGTGGACGAGTACCAGGACGTGTCGCCGCTCCAGCAGCGACTGCTGGACCTGTGGCTGGGCGACCGGGACAGCCTCTGCGTCGTCGGCGACGCCAGCCAGACCATCTACTCCTTCACCGGGGCCACCCCGGACCATCTGCTGAACTTCCGGACCCGCCATCCGCAGGCCACGGTCATCAAGCTCGTGCGTGACTACCGCTCGACCCCCCAGGTGGTGCACCTGGCCAACGGTCTGCTGCGGCAGGCCCGCGGCCGTGCCGCCGAGCACCGTCTTGAGCTGGTCTCTCAGCGCGACCCGGGCCCCGACCCCGCGTACACGGAGTACGGGGACGAGCCCGCGGAGGCGGAGGGCACCGCCCGCCGCATCCGCGAGCTGATCGCCTCGGGAGTCCCCGCCGGCGAGATCGCGGTGCTCTTCCGGGTCAACGCCCAGTCCGAGGTCTACGAGCAGGCTCTCTCCGATGCCGGAGTGCCCTACCAACTGCGCGGCGCTGAGCGGTTCTTCGAGCGTGCCGAGGTCAGGGAGGCCGGGGTCGCCCTGCGCGGCGCGGCCAGGGCCGGAGGGAACGATCCTCTGCTGGACGACGCCGAAGACCTGGGCTCCCAGGTGCGGGCGGTGCTCTCCACCAAGGGCTGGACCACCGAGCCACCGGCCGGCTCCGGGGCGGTCCGCGACCGCTGGGAGTCCCTGGCCGCGCTGGTCCGGCTGGCTGAGGACTTCGCCCGGGCGAAGCCGGGGGCGACCCTGTCCGACCTTGTCGCGGAGCTCGACGAGCGGGCCGCCGCCCAGCACGCTCCGACTGTCCAGGGCGTCACCCTGGCCTCCCTCCACTCGGCGAAGGGCCTCGAGTGGGACGCCGTCTTCCTGGTCGGTCTCACCGAGGGCATGATGCCCATCACCTATGCCAAGACCGACGAGCAGGTCGAGGAGGAGCGAAGGCTTCTCTATGTGGGTGTCACCCGCGCCCGGCTCCATCTGTCACTCTCCTGGGCGCTGTCCCGGGCGCCAGGCGGCCGGGCCTCGCGCCGTCCCACCCGCTTCCTGGCCGGACTCCGGCCCGGCTCGTCGGCGCCCGGTGGCGGTGGGACGGGCGGTGCGGGGGGTGTCGAGCGGGGCAGTGGCTCGACCGCCCGGCGCAAGCGGCGGGGACCGGCGCTGTGCCGGGTGTGCGGCAAGACGCTGACCGACGCCGGCGAGATGAAGCTGATGCGCTGTGAGGACTGCCCGTCGGACATGGACGAGGCGCTGTACGAGCGGCTGCGCGAGTGGCGCTCGGGGCAGGCCAGGGAGCTCGGCCAGCCCGCGTACTGCGTCTTCACGGACAAGACGCTGATGGCGATCGCCGAAGCCGTCCCCGGTAGCGAGGGAGAGCTGGCCGTGATCTCCGGTGTCGGCAGTCGCAAGCTGGAGCGTTTCGGAGCCGACGTCCTGACCATCTGTGCAGGTCAGGAGGTTGAGGATGACGGTGGCGAGGACTGATGCAAACTCGTCGAAAAAATAGTTTGCGCCCGCCATGGTCATCCCCATAGGTTCTTAACCACGAGCACAGCGGCTTCTCTGAAGCCCTGTCCTCGTGCTGTACTTAGCTGTACTTATCCGAATACGCGCGATCGGCCTCGGCCGGTCCCAGAGACGCCGAGAGGAGGCGATTCCAGTGATCAGCACCAACACCAGCTTCATCCGCACCGCCAACTTGACCGATCGCTCGGTCGTCTCCGTCTGCTCGCTCGGCCTCTCCGGCTCGGCGTTCATTGGCACCGGTCTGTCCGGCTTCGCTGCCGAACTTCCGGTTTCCCTGTGCGTGGCTCTGCCCGTCCGGGAGCGCAATGAGCGACCGACCAAGGCACTGGCAGCAGGAGTGGTGAAGGCAGAGGCGAAGGCCTATGGCTTCGCAGCCGCCAGTGCCGGAATGAAGCAGACGCAGCACCACACGATGTGGGCCTTCCGTGGGCTCGAACCCTGGAGTGATCCAGCCTGATCCAGCATCAGGCCGGCGCCTTCAGGGCCGCGGAACCCCACCCGGGATCCGCGGCCCTTCTGTTTTCCCCGATGAGGAAACAAACGTAGGCGCCTCGGGACCAGCAAGACCCGGTACCAGCCGAAACCCGGTCCACAGACCGGAACAAACAGACGAGGAAAACACCACCGTGCAACTCGAAGCGCACGCCCCGTCCGTACCGCCTTCCGAGACGATCTCCCCGCCCTGCCCCACGGAGGACTCCACCTTGACCCCGCTCACTGCGCTCACCGCGCTCGACGACGCCATCGAGAACCTCGGCGTACCCGTCCCCTGCCGTTCCTACGACCCGGAGGTCTTCTTCGCCGAGTCGCCGGCCGACGTCGAGTACGCCAAGTCCCTGTGCCGGACCTGCCCGCTCATGGCGGCCTGCCTCGCGGGCGCCAAGGAGCGGCGTGAGCCGTGGGGCGTCTGGGGCGGCGAGCTGTTCGTCCAGGGTGTGGTGGTCGCCCGCAAGCGGCCCCGTGGCCGTCCGCGCAAGAACCCGGTCGCGGCATGAACGCCCTCGGCACCATCGACAACCCCCTCACGCACGATCCCCAGAAGCAGGCCCCGATGACCTCTTCCGCCAGTGAGCCGGCCGGCTCCGCGACCCCAGCCTTCACCACCATCGGCGCGAACGCCTCGCGTCAGAACAGGACCCGTGAGATGCAACTCCTCCAAGAAGCCCTGGCTCGTGCGCATATGCACGACCGCCTCCGGGAAGCCGAAGCGGAACGTCAGGCCGTGCGCCTGATCGCCGCCCGGCGGATGCAGCGCCGTGCCGAGCGCGTGTCGCTGCGTGCTCGCCGCGCGCTGGCCATGGCGGTCATGAACTGACCGGCGGCCCGGTTGCCACCCGAGTATGAGCTCCCACGCGGGGGCCGGTCCGAGCGGACCGGCCCCCGCGGTGCGCTGCCTCTCCCGCGCTGAATCGTCTCTTCGGTGCGTTGGCCCTGCCGACCGGGCTGTCCGGGGTTATCGTCGCGTGGTGGACCAGCACACTCATCACCCTGTCCCGCCGGGTGCCGAGAACGTCGTCTGTTCCCGGTGCGGCAAGGTCGCCGAAGGTACCCCACCGACCTGGATCTGCTCCGTGGAGAACGGTCGGCGCCACTACATCTGCGAGGACTGCGCCCGGGCCAACATCAGAGCCATCGAGGGACGGCTCGACTCCTCCTGGTGGTGAAGGGCGCCCGCCCGACCGCGTCTGCCTGCCTCAGACCACCGCCTGCCTCAGGCCCCCGCGACCAGCTCATCGTCCCGGTCCCTCCTTTCATCGGCGGGTCCGTGCGCCCCCGCGGCATCCGCCAGGAACCCCGGCAGCCACTCCTCCAGTTCGTCCCGCAGACGCACGGTGGCGTTCAGTTGGCACAGCACCCCGATGGTGCTCAGCGTCACCCGGTGGATCAGCAGATACGCAGGCGGGAGATTGAGCTGCTTGCCCAACTGGTGGGCGGGGGAGCGCGGATCGGCGATCCGGGCAGCCTGACCGCGCATCCAGCCCCGGGTGAAGGTGAACACGTCGGCCTCGGCGGGCTCGATGATCGGCAGCAGATAGTCGAGGACCGCGCCGGGCTCCAGATCGACCGACTCCTTGACGAAGCCTTCCTCGCGCAGAAGCCCGTAGACGGCCTCGGCGTCGCCGGCCAGAGACAGCCGCAGTGACTCGCCTATGGTCGAGGGCAGCCCGCCCGGGAGCCGGTCGACCGTGCCGAAGTCCAGCACGCCCAACCGCCAGGCGCCGCACCCCTCGCCGGCATCGTCCGGCTCATCCGCCGGAAGCAGCCGGAAGTTCCCCGGATGCGGGTCCGCGTGCAGCAGACCCGTGCGCGCCGGTCCCGAGAACAGGAAGCGGGCGAGCAACTGGCCCGCGCGGTCTCGCTGCTCCTGGGTGCCCTCGCTGATCACCTCGGAGAGCGGTATACCGCCGATCCACTCCGTCACCAGCACCTGGTCACCGTGGTGGACCACATCCGGGACCATCACATCCGGATCGCCGCGGAACTTCGCCGCGTGCTCCTGCTGGGCCCGGGCCTCCAGCCCGTAGTCAAGCTCCTCCGAAACACGGTCCCGCAACTCGGTGATCAGCGGTTTGATATCCATCCCCGGAAGCAGCGGACCCAGCAGCCGGGCGAACCTGCTCAGCTGGGTGAGATCCGAGAGCAGTGCCTCACCGGCCCCTGGATACTGCACCTTCACCGCGACCTCGCGCCCGTCGTGCCAGACGGCATGATGGACCTGGCCGATCGATGCCGCTGCCGCGGGCTTGTCCTCGAACTCCAGGAACAGCTCCCGCCAGTCCTCACCGAGACGCTCCGTCAGCACCTCGTGGACGGTGCGCGTCGGCATCGGGGGAGCGGCGTCCTGGAGCTTGGTCAAAGCGGCCCGATACGGGCCCGCGACCTCCTCGGGAAGCGCGGACTCGAAGACGGACAGAGCCTGCCCCATCTTCATGGCACCGCCCTTGAGCTCGCCCAGCACCCGGAACAACTGCTCCGCCGTACGCTGTTGCAGCTCTCTTGCCACGATCTCCGCGGACTTGCCGCCGATCCGCTTGCCGAGACCCCATGTCGCGCGACCCGCGAAGCCCAAGGGCAGAGCGGCCAATTTGGCGGTACGGGTGACCGCCTTCCGGGGAAGATCAGACATTGCGCCCCTCCAGTTCCCAGACTGCCGTGCCGCGTGCAGGAGATACCCGGTCATTTCGTCGTGCGGTGGCCCCGGCCCCCGTTGCGCGCTTTTCCCCAGTCTGCCCAACCGCACCACACGAGCAGTCCGGGTGGCCCCGGAGCCGCTCCGACCGCCACTCCAAGAGAGGCAGCGAAACCTCCCAGCGGGCGCCCGTGCTCGCCGGCAGGTCGCCGTCGAGAAACGCCAGCGCGTGGGCCGCGGCGAGCCCCGCGACCGCAGTCGCGAGTCCCAAGTCACAGGGTCCTGCGCAAGTGGCGTCACGGCCCGAACGCCACTGCGCCAGCATCCGCGGCCAAGCCGGATCACGGTCCGTCCTCGCCCCCAGCAGACAACCTGCGCAGGCGCTGCCACCAGGTAGTACCAGTGGCCCCACCACCCCGGTGGCCTCCAGCACCCCCGCGTACAGATGCGGGGTGCCGGTGCCGATCCACTGCTCGGAGACAGCGGGATCGGGGGCGTAGACGGCGAGACCGTCCCTCGGCGCGACGACGACCAGGGAGAGCGACGGCTCATCCCGCGGCGGTCCACCCGGCGGCGGCCGGTATGGCCCGCGTGGCGGTCCCACCGCGGCCCACCGCCTCACCAGCCGGGCACCCGCGGTGTCCCGGCGCTCGCCGACCGCCTCCGGTGCCAGCCCGCAGGGGGCCACATCCCAGGGCGCGGCATCCCCCGAGTCCAGGACATCGACCCGGCCAACACCGGAGGCGGACAACGTCGCCGCGATCGCCGCACCGACCCGCCCAGCGCCGCGTACCTGGACTCGCAGTGCTCCCCGTCCGGCCAACCGGGCCATCGCCGCGCCTGGTTCGGGGTGCACCACCGAGAGCGATGCGAGGTCGGGCCGCAACCGGTCGAGCGCGTCGCCGATCCGCTTGCGCGGCGCGTCGGCGTCCGGCCCGCCCCCTGTCGTGCCGTCGACCAGCCCCGCTGAGGCCAACCGTGCCAGCAGGGTGTCCACCTGACCGTCGGGCAGCCCCATCACCCTGGCCTCCTCCCGCAGCCGAGGCAGCCCGCGGGTGCCGTCGATCAGCGAGAGCAGACTCCCGGTCGCCATGTCGACGGGTCCGACCACCACCGCATGCGCCGACGTGGCACCGAACTGCACATACCGCGAATCCCGCCAAGCCCGCCGAAGTCCTCGCTTCATCATCGGATGCATAACTCCCCCGTCCTCTCCGGAAAACGGTCCGGACTGACTGACCGTGCGGACCGCGATCCCTGCCGTGCAACCCGTCCGCCTTCGGACGGGTCTGTCTGGCAGCAGAATGCCGAACCCCGGCGACAGGTGCGGAAAGTTATCCACAGCGGGTGGGTGTTAATCGTTCAAATCGTGCGTGGCGTTGCGGCCCGCAGAATGGATCAAGGTCTATCCGACCGCGGGCGGGACTTACCCGACGCGCAGCGGGTAACGTCAGGGCGTGTCCGCCGACCCACCGCACAGCGCCGAAAGCCGGCAGCGCAGTGCGCCCCGATACGCGTCCCGGCCCCCCGTGACGAGCGCTGTCGAGGTGCGCAGGAGCGCCCGGCGCAGGAGAACGGTCTCCGCCTACCGCGAGGGAGACCGGACGATCGTGCTCATTCCCGCCCGGATGTCCGAGGCGGAGGAGCAGCGCTGGGTGACGGTGATGCTCGACAAACTCGCGGCCCAGGAGAGCAAACGGACCCTCGGCGACGCGGAGCTGGCGGAGCGCGCCGCGAGGCTGTCCGCGCAGTACTTCGGTGGGCGGGCCAGACCCGATTCCGTGCGCTGGGTGACCAACCAGAACACCCGTTGGGGCTCCTGCACCCCCGCGGAGGGCAGCATCCGCCTGTCCCACCGGCTTCAGGGCATGCCCGAGTACGTGGTCGACTACGTGCTCGTCCACGAGTTGGCGCACCTGCTCGTACCCGGTCATGGACCGCGCTTCTGGAAGCTCCTGGAGGCCTATCCGCGCACCGAACGTGCCCGCGGATACCTCGAAGGCGTGGCAGCCGCGGCCCGGCTCCCGAATCCGCCCGGCGACTCCGGCTCCGACGCCGGTTTCGAGGCAGATGTTCCCGTCGATCCCGTCGATCTCGCGGATTCCGGCGACCTTTCCGAAGCGGCCGATCATGCCGGTTCCGACGGTCGACTCGCTGACGGCTGACACCCGTTCACCGGAACGGATCGGCGAACGGCGCTCACCGATTCTGTACCGAACGTGTACCGACCCGACTCAATGTCGCCGGTAGCGGCTAGCCTGGCGCGGCATAGTCACAAGTCGTCGGGATGGGGGACGGTCGTAACGCATGGCCAGGGAATTCCAACGAGGCCACAAGGCCAAGATCAGTGATCTCACTCCTGGGACGGATCTGTACGTGGGAGTGCAGATCGCGGCGCCCGGACTGACCTTCGATATCAGCTGCTTCGGCCTCGATGCCAACGAGCAGCTTTCGGACGACCGGTATTTCATCTTCTTCAACCAGCCGAAGTCGCCTGAGGAGTCCGTTCAGCTACTCGGCGCGCAGGCCGGTGACACCGAGTCGTTCCGGGTCACGCTGGACCGCGTCCCGGCGAACATCCACAAGCTGTCGTTCACCGCCACAGTCGACGGTGCCGGACAGATGTCGCAGATCGGCCCCGGATACATCCGGATCGTGGCCGGTGGCGAGGAAGTCGTCAGATACGCCTTCACCGGCTCGGAGTTCTCCACCGAGCGCGCCGTCATGCTGGGCGACTTCTACCTCAAGGACGTCTGGCGGTTCGCAGCCGTCGGACAGGGCTTCGACGGCGGACTCGACGCGCTGCTCAGGAACTTCGGCGGCGAGGTGGCCGAGGAGGAGCCCGCCGCGCAGCAGGCCCAGCCGTCGCAGGCCGCGCCAGGGTTCGCTCCGCCCGCTCAGGCCCCGTCCTTCGGCGCACCCGCGGCGCCGCAGACACCCGTGGCTCCGCAGCCCGCGCCCGCGTTCGGCGCGCCGCACACCCCGGCTCCCGCTCCAGCCGCCCCGCAGGCTACCGGCGGCCCCCAGGTGCATTCGGCGCCCACCATCGCCGCGCCCATGGCCCCGCCCATGGGCGCGGTCCCCCCGCAGGCCCCACCGGCTCCGCAGGCCCCGTACGGCCAGCCGCCTCAGCAGCAGCAGCCGTTCGGCCAGGTGCCCGGTCAGGTCCCGGGTGCCCAGCCCCCGGCCTTCGGCCAGCAGCCCGCCCCGTACGGCCAGCCCGGTGCGCCCCAGGGCGTCCCGCAAGGGGTCCCCCAGAGCGGCGCCGGCCTCCAGGCGGCACTCCAGCCCTACAAGGAGCTGCCCACCGGCCAGCGGTGGACCCCGCAGAACCAGCAGCTCATGCGGGTCGACCTGGCCATGGGCGGTGCTCCCGTGCTGGCCCGTCAAGGCAGCATGGTGATGTACCAGGGAAAAATCGACTTCAGCTACAAGAGCGCCGGTTTCGCCGGCCGGATCGTCGGCAACGCGACGGGCCAGGAGATGCAGCTGATGCGCTGCACCGGCCGTGGCCAGGTCTTCCTCGCCGAGGACGGAGCCCATCTGCACCCGATCGAGCTCCAGGGTGACGGAATCTGCGTCTCCGCCGAGAGCGTCCTCGCCTTCGACGAGTCCCTCCAGCACGAGGTCCGCCGTATCGAGGGCCATGGCATCCCTGGTGGCGCCCTGTTCACCATGCTCTTCCAGGGCACCGGCACGGTCATCGTGAAGACCCACGGCATCCCGGTGGTGCTTCCGGTCACCCCGACCACCTTCGCCGACTCCAACGCCATCGTCGCCTGGTCGGCCGCCTCCCAGGTGATCCTTTCCAGCCAGGTCAGGCTGCGCCGCAACTCCTACCCCGGTCACAGCGGGGAGACCGTGAACCTCCAGTTCCGGGGCGCGCCCGGCAACTTCATCGTCGTCCAGCCCTACGAGGTCTGAGGGAGCCCGGAGAATGAACCAGCAACTCGCGGGCTACGCCCCGACCCCCGTCACGGCCCGGATGGAGAACCACGGTCGCACGATGCTCAAGGTGGCCATGGCCACCGGTCAGGACCTGTTCGCCCGAGCCGGTTCGATGGTCGCGTACGAGGGCTTCATCCAGTACGAGCCCAATCCGCCCGCCGTTCGCCAGGTCGCCTCGCAGTGGGTGACCGGCGAAGGGGCACCCATCATGAAGTGCTCCGGCGACGGTCTGCTCTATCTGGCGGACTACGGCGCCGATGTCGTCGTCATCAACCTCAACAACGACTCGATCTCGGTCAACGGCACCAACCTCCTGGCCTTCGACGCCCACCTCCAGTGGGGTGTCGAACGCGTCAAGGGCCTCGCCAAGTTCGCCGGGCAGGGCCTGTGGAACGTCACGGTCGCCGGTACCGGCTGGGTCGCCCTCACCTCGCGCGGCACGCCCATCGTGGTGGACTGCGGGCGCGGTGATGACGAGACCTACGTGGACCCGGACGCCCTTGTCGCCTGGTCGCCGAATCTGAAGGTGAAGGGCAAGCGCAGCTTCAAGGCCTCGTCCCTGATCGGCCGGGGCAGCGGAGAGGCGTACCAGATGGCCTTCTCGGGCCAGGGCATCGTCGTCGTACAGCCGAGTGAGGACAGCACCGACCGCCTGCGGGTCCGGGGCTGAGGGGGAGCGAGAACACACCATGCAGAGCCCGCTTTTCAGCTATGCCGAACAGCAGTCCCAGGAACGGTACGTCGTCCAGAACCCGCAGCTCCTGCGGGTGGCGCTCACCGGACACGACGATGTCCTCGCCCGCAAGGGCGCCATGGTCGCCTACCAGGGGCTCGTCGACTTCGATGGCGAGTACCAGTCGGGGAACCAGCGGCGAGCCCGCGCCCGCACCGGTGAGGGCCTCGACCTGATGCGCTGCTCCGGCCAGGGCACGGTCTACTTCGCCAACCTCGCGCAGTACATCCATGTGGTGGACGTCGACCAGGAGGGCATGACCGTCGACAGCGCCTATGTGCTGGCGCTCGACTCCGGTCTGCACACCGAGGTCATCGCCGTGGACAGCCAGTACGGGATCTCCGGTTCCGGGAAGTACCAGCTCAATATCTCCGGGCGGGGCAAGGTCGCCCTGATGACCTCGGGGCAGCCGCTGATGATGCAGGTCACCCCGGACAAGTACGTCAACGTGGACGCGGACGCGATTGTCGCCTGGTCCTCGTCGCTGCGGGTCCAGATGCAGGCCCAGACCCATTCCTCGGGCGTATGGCGGCGTCGGGGCAACACGGGAGAGGGCTGGGAGCTCAGCTTCCTCGGCCAGGGCTTCGCCCTGGTGCAGCCCAGTGAGCTGCTGCCGCCGCAGAACGCTCAGATCGGGGCCGGCCTGCGTGCGCAGTACGGCATGGGCCAGCAAGGCTCCCACGCCCAGAACCAGGGCAACGTCTGGAGCTAGCGGCTTTCGGGAGGGGCGGTGCCCGACCTCGGGACCCGAGGCCCGCCGCCCCTCCCGGGCGCGCCGCTACAGCCTGGCGCGGCTGCGCTCCAGCAGCAGTACGACTGATTCGTCGGCGACCCCAGCCACCTCGTCGTACCCGAACCAGCGCAGATCCAGCGACTCATCACTGATCGTCGCCACGGCGTCCGGCCGTGCGACGGCCGCGTACTGCACGTCGAAGTGCCAGTGGCAGGGCGCGGGGATCGGATGCCGGTCCAGCCGCACCGGTCCGCCCGGTAGCAGCTCCAGACCCGGGATGCCCGACTCCTCGGACCCCTCGCGCAGGGCCGCGGCCTCAAGAGTGGTGTCGCCCGGCTCGCAGTGGCCGCCCATCTGCAGCCACATGCCCAGCTTCTTGTGCAGGGTGAGCAGCACCCGGTCCCGGGACGGGTCGATCACCAGCGCACTGGCCGTCAGATGTCCGGCCGCGCAGGCCTTCCACACGCCGTCCGGGTGCGCCGCCAGATGATCGAGGTAGTCCTGGCGCAGCTGCGCCTGGTCCGCATAGGCCTTCAGTACGTGGACGGCGTCGTCGTACAGGCTCACTTGTCGGTGTCGTCCTTGTCGCTGTCGCTGTCGCTGTCGTGGCCTGTGCCGTCCGCGCCGCGGCCCTGTGCGGCCTCGCCGAGCATCTTGTCCCACTCGGAGAAGTCGAGCTGCTCACGGTGCACGAATCCGTCCGGGTCGTCGAGGTCGGACGCCGTCGGCAGCATGTCCGGGTGCTCCCACAGCGCGTCGCGGCCGTCGAGCCCGCGCGCGTCGGTCAGCGACGCCCACAACCAGGAGGCGTCCCGCAGCCGTCGCGGCCTCAACTGGAGGCCGATCAGCGTCGCGAAGGTCTGCTCGGCCGGACCACCGGAGGCACGCCGCCGGCGCAGCGTCTCGCGCAGAGCGTCCGCCGACGTCAGCCGGTTCTTGGCGGCGTCGTGCACCACGGCGTCCACCCAGCCCTCGACCAGGGCCAGCGCTGTCTCCAGCCGAGCCAGGGCGGCCTTCTGCTCCGCGGTGTCCTCAGGCTGGAACATCCCCTGCTGGAGCGCCTCCTGCAACTGCTCCGGGTGCGTCGGGTCGAACTGCCCGACCACGTCCTCCAGCTTGGTCGTGTCGACCTTGATGCCCCGCGCGTAGCCCTCGACCGCACCGAACAGATGCGAGCGCAGCCACGGCACATGGGCGAACAGCCGCTGGTGGGCGGCCTCGCGCAGTGCCAGATAAAGCCGGACCTCGTCATTGGGGACACCGAGATCCTTGCCGAACGCCGCCACGTTCAGCGGGAGCAGTGCGGCCCTGCCCGCGGGACCGAGCGGCAGCCCGATGTCCGTCGAGCCGACGACCTCGCCCGCCAGCACACCGATGGCCTGCCCGATCTGCTGGCCGAACATGGCGCCTCCCATGGAGCGCATCATGCCGATGAGCGGGCCGGCCATCGCCTGCATCTCGTCGGGGAGCACATCGCCCATGGCGGTGCCGACCCGCTCGGCCACCGGGTCGACCAGCTGCTGCCACGCGGGCAGGGTCGCCTCGACCCACTCGGCCCGGCTCCACGCCACGGCGCTCGTGGCACCGGACGGCAGCGATGTCGCTCCGTCGAGCCACAGATCGGCGAGCCGCATGGCCTCCTCGACCGCCGAACGCTCGGCCGGGCCCACGCTCGTGTCCTTTGTGCCGTCCTGGGTGCCCTGGGAGACCGTCTGGCGGGCGATCTGCTTGGCCATGTCCCAGTTCACCGGCCCGCCCTCGTAGCTCAGCATCTGGCCGAGCTGCTGGAAGGCCGCGCCGAGGTCGTTGGGATTCAGAGAGCCGAACATCGCGGCGAACGGGTTGTCCGCGCCGCCGGGCCCTCCGGCACCCGGGAAACCGAACCCGAAGGGGTTGGCCGGTCCGCCCTGGCCGCCACCGGAACCCTGCCCACTTCCGGTGGGGTCCTTCTTCTTGCCCTCGTCGCCGTTCTCCGGCTCCTCCGGCGGAAGGCCGAATCCGAATGGGGTGTCACTCACGGGTTTCCTCGGCTCGTAGGGCCGCCGGCTCCAGGCCGACGGCGAATGCCCGACAACACCACCAGCCTAAGCATGGCCTGGCTGGCCGCGGTGGCGTGATCGGCCGACTCCGGTCGTAAGACCATACGGATCCGGCCCTGACCATGGCTGATCCGGACCGGACGAGGGCTGGGTGCTCCGCCGACCCGCTGCCTGCGGCAGGATGGACGCCACCTGGGTACGTGCGCGGCTTTCGCGTACGTACTGAAGACAACCGCTGGAGACGCCCGGTGAGTTCCCCAGATCCGCAGGTTCGCGCAGCGCGAAACCCCCTCAGCCCCGCCGCGGGGCGCGGCCCCGTGGTCGCGGTGACCGGCGCCGCTTCGGGCATCGGAGACCTGCTGACGAGGCGCCTCGTCGAATCCGACGAGATCAAGCAGGTCATCGCCATCGACGAGCGGCGCGGCGAGGTCCCGGAGGCCCACTGGCACATCCTCGACGTCCGGGACCCGGCGATCGCCGAGAAGCTGCGCGGCGCCGACGTCGTCGTGCACCTGGCGCTCGATCTGGATCTGGAGACCGACTCCGCCGCCCGTACCGCGTACAACGTGCGCGGCACCCAGACCGTACTCACCGCCGCCGCTGCCGCGGGCGTACACCGGGCCGTGCTGTGCACCTCGGCCATGGTCTACGGGGCGCTGCCCGACAACGACGTCCCACTGTCCGAGGACGCCGAGCTGCGGGCGACCGCCGAAGCCACCGGCGTCGGTGATCTGCTGGAGATCGAACGCTTGGGCCGCCGTGCCCCGCGTGCCCACCCAGGGCTGAACGTCACGGTGGTCCGGCCCGCGGTGCTGGTGGGCGGCACGGACACGGCCCTGACCCGCTATTTCGAGTCACCGAGGCTGCTCGTCGTCGCCGGATCCCGGCCGACCTGGCAGTTCTGCCATGTCGAGGACCTGGTGAGCGCCCTGGAGTACGCGGCGCTGGAGAAGGTGGACGGCGAGTTCGCGGTCGGCTGCGACGGCTGGCTCGAGCAGGAGGAGGTCGAGGAGCTCAGCGGTATCCGCCGGATGGAGCTGCCGTCCGCGGTCGCGCTGGGCGCGGCGGCCCGGCTGCACAGGATCGGCCTCACCCCGTCCCCCGCGGGCGACCTCGCGTACACGATGCACCCCTGGGTGGTCAGTGTCGGCAGGCTGCACGACGCCGGGTGGCGGCCCCAGTGGACCAACGAGGAGGTGCTCGCCGCGTTGCTGCAGGAGGTCGGTGGGCGGCACACCGTCGCGGGTCGCCGCCTGGGCCGCAAGGACGCCACCGCGGCCGCGGGTGCGGCGGGCGCGACGGTGGCGCTGCTGGGTACGGCCGCCCTGGTACGGCGGGCACGCAAGCGGCGAGGACTGTGAGCAGCGGTTCTTTGTAGGAGGCTCCGAACGCCGTCTGCGAGCCCCGGCGGAAAGCGCGGTTCCGGGGTGTCGGGATGGTGCGGCACGATGGAGCTATGGCAGACATGAGCGATCATCCCGGTGAGCAGGCGGCGGCGGATCCGATCCGACTGCTGGAAATTCGCGAGACCCCGCTCTCAGTGGACGAGGTCTTCCGTGCGGTCGGCGACGCGGCAGCGGGCGGCACCGCGCTGTTCGTCGGCACCGTGCGCAATCACGACGGCGGCGCCGATGTCGATGCGCTCGGGTATTCCTGCCACCCCACGGCCGAGGTGGAGATGCGCCGTATCGCGGAGAAGATCGTTGCCGAGTATCCGGTCCGCGCCCTGGCCGCTATCCACCGAGTGGGTGACCTTGAGGTCGGGGACCTCGCTGTCGTGGTCGCGGTCTCATGCCCGCACCGCGGCGAGGCGTTCGACGCCTGCCGGAAGCTGATCGACGACCTGAAGCACGAAGTCCCCATCTGGAAGCACCAGCAATTCTCAGACGGAACAGAAGAATGGGTAGGCGCGTAGCGCCTTCGACTGAGGGGTGGTGGTCGGGTGACGGGAGGGCGGGTAGGCGCGTAGCGCCTTCGACTGAGGGGTGGTGGTCGGGTGACGCGTGAGGGCTGGGTCCGGCGCCTTTGCTGCGTATAGACCCTTAAACGCCTCTTTGGGGCGTACAGGTGTGCGTCACGGGTACCCGTGACAGGACTGGCGGCAGTCTGGTCGACGGCGGGGAAACCGATTTGCGTAACTGCCACCCTGCCACCAGCGTTGAACAGACGGATGGTTAATCTGCTGATCGGCTAGCTATAGCGGTGGTTGTACCAGTCCATGGGTCGGGAGGTAGGGATGGCGGCACTTGCCTGGTTGCTGATTCCGCTTTTCGCCGCCGTAGGTGCGGCGATCTGGGGAAGCTGGGCCTCGCGCAGCCGAACTACCGGAGACGTCGCCGAGCTGGCCGGTTATGCGCGGTTCCGGGACGCGATGGAGAAGTCCCATTCCGGTTCGGACGCTGCCTGAGGTCCCTTCGGCGGGGCCGTTCTGAGGCTCACGCCGGCGCGCGTCTTCCAGGAGGCGTGCGCCGAGTTCTCGCTCCCGTACGGCCCGGCCCGGCGAGTGCACTGACGGACCAGTCCCGTACTGTCGTTCCATGCCACGCCGCACAGCGACGATGCTCGCCTCCACCCTCGTCCTCATTGTGCTGCTCTGTGTCGGCGTGTACATGGCCCCGCCGTACTCCGAGATGACGCCCGGCCCGACGGTGAACACACTCGGCGAGGCCGGTGGTGAGCCGGTGCTGCATATTTCGGGCCGCAAGAGCTACCCGACCTCCGGGAACCTCAATATGACCACTGTCAGGGTCACTGGTGCGGAGTACCGGATGAACCTGGTCGAGGTCGTCTACGGCTGGCTGGCTCATGACAACGTGGTGGTGCCGCACGACACGCTCTACCCGGACGGCAAGACCGAGGAGCAGTCCAACCAGGAGAACGCCGAGGAGTTCAGCCAGTCCCAGGAGAGCGCCAAGGTCGCGGCACTGAAGCAGCTCGGTATCCCGGTGAGCACACGCGTGGTGGTCTCCTCCATCCGCAAGGGAAGCCCTGCCGAGGGCACGCTGCACGCGGGGGACGTGATCAAGGCCGTGGACGGGGCGCCGGTCAAGGAACCGGGAGAGGTCGCCAAAGCCGTCACCAAGCACCGCCCCGGTCGGCAGGTCGTCTTCACGGTGGTGCCCGCGAAGGTGGCGGCGGCTGCGGAGAAGGCGGGCAAGGAGCCGTCTGCCACTCAGGACGTGCGGGTGAAGACGGTGAAGTCCGACGAGGGCGACCGTGCCGTCGTCGGCATCACCGCTGGTACGGACCACACCTTCCCGTTCACCATCGACATCAAGCTCGCCGACGTGGGCGGCCCCAGCGCGGGACTGATGTTCGCGCTGGGCATCGTGGACAAGCTCACCCCGGAGGATCTGACCGGCGGCAAGTTCGTCGCGGGCACCGGCACGATCGACGAGAAGGGGGTTGTCGGCCCGATCGGCGGAATCGAGATGAAGCTGGTCGGCGCACGGGACGCGGGAGCCGAGTACTTCCTGACGCCGGAGGCCAACTGCCCCGCCGCCGCTTCGGACACCCCGGCCGGGCTCACCCTGGTCAAGGTCAAGGCCATCAGCGACGCCGTGAAGTCCCTGGAGAAGATCCGCAGCGGGGACACCAAGGGCTTGCCGAGCTGCTCCAAGGGCTGATCGCCGCGGCGCCGGGCCCCGGGCGCCGGGTCCCCGCCGAACCGCGGCAGGGGGCGCCCCCCTGGTCTGGAGCCCACCCCCTGCCGTCGCCGCGTACGCCGTCACACGGTCACAGGGTCACGCTTCGAACGTCGCCGACAGGGCCTCCGCCAGCCCCGGCACCAGGTCGGCGCCGGTGAGGACCTCCGTCGGCGAGTCCTTCTCGCGCAGCCGCAGTGCCGACTCCCGAGTCCCGTCGCGAAGTACCGCCACGGTCATCCGCACCTCCTGGCGGCCCGGATGCGCGGCCACCCACGCGGCCAGAGCGGACTCGTCAAGCCCCTCCGGTACGGACGCCTCCGCGGACGGCGGCAGCATCAGGCGCTCCACCGTCAGGGCACAGCCCGCCACGGCGTCGGGCCAGGCGATGGTCCCGAGGAACTCGTCGAGCGGGGTGCCGGACGGGATCTCGTCCTGCTCTACCGGGGTCAGCGCTTCGGCCTGGTCGCCTGCCGACAGCCCGAGCTGGTCGGCGAGACCGGGCTCCTGGGCGCGCAGCCGTGCGGTGTCGACCAGGGCGAACAGCCGCGCGGGCCGGTCCCAGCCCAGGCCGGACGCGTACTCGTCGATCTCGAGCACCGCGCGGGTCAGCGGGCTCCCGGCCGGCGGGGTCCCGGGTCGGGACGGCTGGTGATCAGACGACGAGGAGGACGGTGAAGGGGATTCATTGGACATGGCCAATATCCTGCCTCCTCCGCCCCCGCTGTCGGGAACTAGGTAAAGCATCAGTAAGTTCCATGAGTGGGCCCTACGATCGCGAGGGCCCGGGTACACCCGCGGCGCGCGGGTACGCTCGCACGCTTCAGACAATCGCGAACTTCGAGGGGCGCACGTTGGCTTTCCAGATGCCGGACCGCGGCGGAGGCCCTAGCGGGCCACGGATCAGAGTCGGTCGGCCGTCCCGGCGCGCCCGTACTCTGCTGATGACACTGGGCGTGCTGGCCGTCCTGGCCATGGCCTTCGTCATGTTCTCCGGGTTCTGGACCGACTGGCTCTGGTACCGCTCGGTGAACTACTCCTCCGTGTTCACGACCACCCTGTGGACCAAGGTCGGTCTCTTCGCGGTCTTCGGGCTGCTGATGGCGGCCGCGGTCGGGGTGAACATCTGGCTGGCCTATCGGCTCCGCCCGCCGCTCAGCGCAATGTCGTTGGAGCAGCAGAGCCTCGACCGGTACCGGATGGGGATCGCCCCGTACAAGAAGTGGGTGCTCATCGCGGTCACCGCCCTGGTCGGGCTGATCGCCGGCGCCTCCGCCTCCACGCAGTGGCGCACATGGCTGATGTGGGTCAACGGCGTCCCGTTCGGGCAGAAGGACCCCCAGTTCGGTCTCGACGTGGCCTTCTTCGCGTTCGACCTACCGTGGTACCGCTTCCTGCTCGGTTTCGGCTTCGCCGCGGCCGTGCTCTCGGTGATCGCCGCCGCGCTCACCCACTACCTGTACGGCGGGCTGCGCATCACCAGCCCCGGCGCCCGGGCCACCGCCGCGGCCACCGGCCATCTCTCGGTGCTGATCGGCCTCTTCGTCGCGCTCAAGGCCGTCGCCTACTGGCTCGACCGGTACGGCCTCGCGGTCAAGTCCAGCGACTTCAAGGCGGCCGGCAACTGGACGGGGCTGCGCTACGTCGACGCCAACGCCTATCTGCCGGCGAAGACGATCCTCTTCTGTATCGCCGTGATCTGCGCGGTGCTGTTCTTCGCGACCCTGTGGCGGCGCACCTGGCAGCTGCCGGTGATCGGCCTCGGGCTGATGGTCCTGTCGGCGATCCTGATCGGCGGCCTCTACCCGGCGATCGTCCAGAAGTTCCAGGTCCAGCCGAACGAGCAGGCCAAGGAAGCCGCGTACATCGAGAAGAACATCGAGGCGACGCGCAAGGCGTACGGCATCGACCAGACCAAGGCCGAGGACTACTCGGGGAAGGGCGATCCCAAGCGCAAGGCGCAGCAGCGCGACCAGGCGACGACCGCCGCCAGCTACCGGCTTGTCGACTCCAACGTGGTCTCGCCCGCCTTCCAGCAGCTCCAGCAGGAGCGCAAGTACTACCAGTTCCCGGCCACGCTGGATGTCGACCGGTACCGGGGGACGGACGGCAAGCCGCAGGACACGGTGATCGGTCTGCGGGAGCTCAACGTCCAGGGCATCCCCAAGCGCAACTGGATCAACGACCACTTCACCTACACCCACGGTTACGGCGCGATCGCGGCCAAGGGCACCAACGCGATCACGAACGAGGACCAGGGGACGGTCGGCTCGCCCGACTTCACCGAGTCGGGACTTCCCACGACCGGCCAGTTCGGGAAGTACGAGCAGCGGATCTACTACGGCGAGAAGACCGCGCAGTACTCGATCGTCGGCGGCCCGCAGAAGGAGCTCGACTACGAGCGCAAGAGCGAGGGCGAGGCGACCACCAGCTACCGGGGCAAGAGCGGGGTCGATCTCTCCAACGCGTTCAACCGCGCCGCGTACGCCGTCGCGTTCAGCGAGCCGCAGATCCTGTACTCGGGCGCGATCGGCGAGGGCTCGCGGATCCTGTACAACCGCACGCCCAAGGAGCGCGTCGAGGCGGTGGCCCCCTGGCTCACCATCGACGGCGACGCCTACCCGGCGGTGGTCGACGGTCGCATCAAGTGGATCGTCGACGCCTACACCACCATCAACGGCTACCCCTACGCCTCGCGTACGACCCTGGGCGACACCACGGCCGACTCGCTGACCGACAGCCAGCGGGCCGTGGTCGCGCAGCAGAACCAGGTCAACTACATCCGCAACTCGGTGAAGGCGACCGTCGACGCGTACGACGGCACCGTGGACCTCTACCAGTGGGACACCGAGGACCCCGTCCTCAAGACCTGGATGAAGGCCTTCCCGGACACCGTGAAGCCCAAGGGCGACATCGCGCCCGCGCTCAAGGCTCATCTGCGCTACCCGCAGGACATGTTCAAGGTCCAGCGCGAGCTGCTGACCCGGTACCACGTGACCGACCCCGACCAGTTCTACAGCGGCAGTGACGCCTGGCAGGTGCCGGACGACCCGACGAACAAGAACACCCGGACGGTCCCGCCGTACTACCTGAGCCTCAAGATGCCCGGGGACACGGAGCAGAAGTTCTCGCTGACCACGACCTTCACGCCGAGTGGACGGCCCAACCTGGGGGCGTTCATGGCGGTGGACGCGGATGCGACGAGCGACAAGTACGGATCGATAAGGCTGTTGAGAGTCACCTCGACCGTGCAGGGTCCGCAGCAGGTCCAGTCCGAGCTGAACGGTGTGCCTGAGGTCGCCACGTTCGTACGCGACCTCAGGGGAACGGACTCGGACATCGAGTACGGCAACCTGCTGACGGTGCCGTTGGACGGAGGCTTCCTCTACATCGAGCCGGTCTACGCACGGGGCGGCACCGCCAACTACCCGCTGCTGAAGAAGGTCGCCGTGTCGTACGGCGGGAAGCCCGTCTTCAAGGACAGCCTTGCGGAGGCGCTCAACGCGGTGTTCGGCATCGAAGGCACCGAGCAACCGCCGCCGACGACTCCGCAGCCGCCCGGCGAGACCCCGCAGCCGCCGGCCACAGGTGACGCGGCGCTGAAGCAGGCCATCGCGGATGCCCAGAAGGCGTACGAGGAGGGTCAGGCGGCGCTGAAGAAGAACGACTGGACGGCTTACGGCCGCGCCCAGGCGGACCTTCAGGCGGCGTTGGAGCGTGCGGCGGCGGCCCAGTCGTCCGGCGCGCGGGCACCCGCGCCGTCAGCACCGCCGACGGCCCCCTCGGCTGCTCCCTCGGTAGCCACTTCACAGGCGCCGTAAGGCGATTGGGGCGCTGAACGGAGATCAGCGCGATGCCCTCGGTCGGCGGTCGAAGCGTGCCTGAACGGCCGCCGACCAGGGCACACCACGCGGCGTGGTACGGTAGTCGCACAACGACGCGGGGTGGAGCAGCTCGGTAGCTCGCTGGGCTCATAACCCAGAGGTCGCAGGTTCAAATCCTGTCCCCGCTACTGAAATAGAAGGGCCGGGTCCATCAGGTTACGGGCCGTCGGCAGTCGGGCGGGGTGCTGGGTGTT
>NZ_JBHXFA010000035.1:0-14040 GCF_042724175.1 Streptomyces sp. NPDC127084 | reverse complement strand
CAGACACCCCCACCCAACGCCCACCCCCCAGCCCCCCATTCTGCATGCGGGCGGGTTCCTGTGTGTTCGCGTGTGTGGGAAACCCATGGGGGGAGAAGCGCGTGCCGAGGGGGCCGAGTTGGGGTGAGACGTGTTTGACTTGTCTCTCTGTGGGCATGTCGACAAAACGCTGAAGTGACCTCACTGGCTGCGATATACCAGGTGTACGCGGGTTACGGGTGGTGCGACGATGGGATTTATGGGGGACAAGGTAACTCTGTTGGGGACAGGGCGGTTTGCGCAGGGGCATACCAGGACCGCGATGGCGGCGGTCGGAGTCGGTGACGCGGAATCAGGGAGCGCTCTTCGGCTTGCCGAGCCCTTCGCCGTTCCCCTGACCGCCGAGCCTGCCGAGTCCGCCGAGCTTGTCGACCCCGCCGTCCAGGTGGGCCCTGCCGCCCCCGTCGGTGCTGGTGGTGCCGCCGATCTCGCCGACATCCCCGGGCTCGTCGGTTTCGCCGACTCCGACGACCTCACCGAGCCCGCTGAGCCCCTCCGCTATGGCGATGGTGACTCCGTGGCCGCCGGCGACACCGCCGAGGCGGAGGACGAGGCGCGGCACCGCCGGGCGGCCGAGGCCGGCGACATCGCGTCCATGAGCATCCTCGGGGCGATGCTGCTGCGCCGCGGCGACCTCGATGGCGCCGAACCGCAGCTGCGAGCCGCGACCGCCGAAGGCGACCGCGCCGCCGCGAACAACCTGGGCGTGCTGCTTCACCAGCGTGGCTACCCGGACGAGGCCGCGGGCTGGTGGCGTATCGCCGCTGTCGCGGGTTCGGCCGCCGCCGCACACGCGCTGGGTCGCCACTACCGCGAGCGCGGCGACGACCCCGCGGCTGAGTACTGGCTGCGCCAGTCCGCCGAGCAGGGACACGCCCTCGGCGCCTACGCCCTGGCGGACCTGCTGGAACACCGCAGCGAACCCGGTGCTGAGCGCTGGCTGCGCTCGGCTGCCGAACAGGGGCACCGCGAGGCGGCGTACCGCCTGGCCGGCGCTCTGGAGCGGCGCGCCCGCGGCGCCGTCGGGGCCGCCCCGGCGGTCCCGCCCTCGTACGCGGGGCCCACCTTCGGTACGGCAGGGGAACACCCTCGCGGCGGCGACGGAATGGTGTCCGCGGGTGGTGCCACCGGTACGCGGCTCACCATCGGTACGCAGCGCACCGCCACCGCGGACAGGTCCCCGGCCGGGGCCGACGCGGTCGAAGATCTCTGGCGTGAAGCCGAGCAGTGGTACCGCCAGGCGGCCGCGCGCGGACACCGGCGAGCGGCACTCCAGCTCGGGGCAGTCCTGGAGCGGCGAGGCGAGCTGAGAGAGGCCGGACGCTGGTACCTCACCTCGGCCAAGGACGGGGAGCCCCGCGCCGCCTGTGCACTCGGCTTCCTGCTGCGGGACGCGGGCGACGAGGATGCCGCGGCCGTGTGGTGGCTGCGGGCGGCCAAGGAGGGTGACGGCAACGCCGCCAACGCGCTCGGCGCACTGCACGCCGCCCGGGGGGAGCAGCAGACCGCCGAGCGCTGGTACCGCGCGGCCATGGACGCGGGCGACGTCAACGGCGCGTACAACCTGGGTCTGCTCTGCGCGGCCCAGGACCGTACGCCCCAGGCCGAGCAGTGGTACCGCCGCGCCGCGTACGCCGGGCATCGGGAGGCGGCCAACGCGCTCGCGGTCCTCATCCTCCAGGCGGGCGACCCGACCGGAGCTGAGCCGTGGTTCTCCAAGGCCGCGGAAGCGGGCAGCGTGGACGCCGCGTTCAACCTCGGCATC
The DNA here is from genome assembly GCF_042724175.1 of Streptomyces sp. NPDC127084. NCBI lineage: Bacteria > Bacillati > Actinomycetota > Actinomycetes > Kitasatosporales > Streptomycetaceae > Streptomyces > Streptomyces sp. NPDC127084. The sequence goes on along the minus strand of NZ_JBHXFA010000035.1, from coordinate 12,236 downwards.
CTGTACGCCGGGCGGGACGACGACCGCACCGCACTGCGCTGGTACGAGCGTGCCGCCACGGCCGGGCACACCGAGGCGGCGCTCCAGGTGGGCATGGCCCTGCTGCGCGACGGCGAGGCCGGTGAGGCGGAGCGCTATCTGCGGTGCGCGGCGGGCAGCGGCAACGCCGAGGCGGCGTTCCGGCTCGCGACCGTACTCGACGCACGGCAGCCTTCGCCGGGGGCGCCAGTGCTCGGGGAGCCGGTCGCGGAGAAGTCCGAGTGCGAGGAGTGGTACGAGCGGGCCGCCGAGCAGGGGCACCGGCGCGCTCAGGTGCGGGTCGGCATGCTGGCCGCCGCCCGGGGGGACCTGGTGGACGCGGTGCGGTGGTACCGGGAGGCGGCGGAGTCGGGCAGCCGCAACGGGGCGTTCAACCTCGGTCTGCTGCTCGCCCGCGAGGGTGACGAGCAGGAGGCCGCGCTCTGGTGGCAGCGCGCTGCGGACGCGGGGCACGGGCGGGCGGCGCTGCGGCTGGCTCTGCTCTGCGCGCGCCGGGGTGAGCTGCTGGAGGCGCAGCGCTGGTGCGGCCGGGCGGTGACGATGGGCCCGGCTGAGGTCGCCGAGCGGGCGGCCCGACTGCGGGATGCGCTGAGTCAGGAGCTGACGGCCTGAGGGCCGGGCCCAGCGCGCGGGACGGCCCGCCCGGGTCCCGCTAGGCCGGGCTGACCGAGCGCCAGTGCCAGTCCTGTCCATGGGTGCGTGCCAGGACTGGGCCGCCTGGACTCCGGGTGTGAAGCCTGTGCCGGGTGTGGCCCGGGATATGGATTTTGCACTGGAGGTCGGCATCCCGTACTGTTGGGTTCACCGACGCGGGGTGGAGCAGCTCGGTAGCTCGCTGGGCTCATAACCCAGAGGTCGCAGGTTCAAATCCTGTCCCCGCTACTGAAGGCCGAAGGCCCGGAAGCATCTGCTTCCGGGCCTTCGGTGTGCTTGCCGAGTCCCCCGGCCCCGGATGGACCGCCGGGGGGGTGCCACAGGCCCTACCGGTCAGGCGGCAGGGTTATGCCGTAGCGCAGCTCGGGCAGAGACCCCGGTAGGTGACCTCGACATCGGAGATCGTGAAGCCGAAGCGCTCCGCGTCGGGGAGGGCGGTGAGCGGGCTGCCTGTCGGGTGCACATCGCGGATCGTGCCGCACCGCGAGCAGACCAGATGCTGGTGCGGGCGGTGTGCGTTCGGGTCGTAGCGCTTGGCGCGCCGGTCCGTGGAGACCTCCAGGACCTCACCGAGCGAGACCAGCTCACCCAGCGTGTTGTACACCGTCGCCCGGGAGATCTCGGGAAGCCGTTCGACGGCGCGCGCGTGCACCTCGTCGGCGGTCAGATGGACGTGCTCACCGTCGAGGACCTCGGCGACGACGCGCCGCTGCGCGGTCATACGCCAACCGCGTCCGCGCAGTCGTTCCAACAGGTCACTCATGCGTATCAGCCTAACAGTCAGTGGCGGGACTTAGACATTGTCCATTGTAAGAATGATCGCAGTCGACAGCGGGCCGGGTCCTTCAGGGTGTCCGACCCGCTGTCGACATGCCTGTCTGTGACTGTTTCGGGATCCTGTTTGATGCCTGTTCGTGGCGGCTTGCGCTACTTCCGTGCGGCTACCCCGTGAGCGTCGTGTTGTGCTGACGCGCGGGCACCCAGCAGCGGATGATGTCACGCACGGAGACGATGCCGATGGGCTCGGCGTCGTCCAGCACGATGAGATGGCGGAAGCCCCCGTGTGCCATGGCCCCCGCTGCGGCCTCCAGTGTCCAGGAGGGTGCGGCGAAGACGATGTCGTTGGTCGTGTGGGCGCCTGATGCTTCGAGGTCCGGGTCCTGACCCGCGCCGAGTGAGTTCAGGATGTCGCGCTCGGTGAGGATGCCGAGGCCGCTGGTGTCGGGGTCGAGGACGATGGCCGCTCCGACGCGACGGCCGGACATCAGCCGGGCCGCCTGTCGGAGGGTGTGGGCGGGGCCGATGGTGAGGACCACTGTGCTCATGGCGTCACGGACGAGCATGGACGGAGCCACCTCCTTGGATGAACCCCCCGGGTGGACAGGACTCGGCACCGCGCGGGCGCCTGAGAAATCGTTCACAAGTTCACAAGTGGGGGGATTCTCAGAGTCTCAGCGAATCGCGATGCCAACAAGGGGTGGTGCGCGGCCCGATGGGGGCTTGTGGGGCGCGAATCCGTCAGTGGCGCGGGTCGAGGAAGTCGAGCAACTCCTCGTGCAGCAGCCCGTTCGATGCCGCCGCGTTGCCGCTGTGCGGACCCGGAACGCCGTCGAGCCCGGTGAACCTGCCCCCCGCCTCCTGGACGATGATCGCGTTCGCGGCCATGTCCCAGAGGGACAACTCCGGCTCGGCGCAGATGTCCACCGAGCCCTCGGCGACCATCATGTAAGGCCAGAAGTCGCCGTAGGCACGGGTGCGCCAGACGGACCGGGTCAGATCCAGGAAGCCGTTCAGTCTGCCGCGCTCCTCCCAGCCGCTCAGCGAGGAGTACGCGAAGGAGGCGTCGGGGAGCCGGGACACCTTGGAGACGCTCAGCCGCGTCGCCGACGACAGGCTGCGGCCCGAGTAGGCACCCGCGCCTTTCGCCGCCCACCAGCGGCGCCCGAGCGCGGGCGCGGACACAACGCCGACGACCGGCTGGTAGCCGCCCTTGCCGGCCTCCATCAGTGAGATCAGGGTCGCCCAGACGGGCACGCCGCGTACGTAGTTCTTGGTGCCGTCGATGGGATCGACGACCCAGCGCCGCGGCCCGGTGCCCTCGATGCCGTACTCCTCGCCGAGGATCGCGTCACGCGGCCTGGCGCGCTGGAGCTGTGAGCGGATCAGCTCCTCGGCGGCCTTGTCGGCCTCGCTCACCGGTGTCATGTCCGGCTTGGTCTCGACCTTGAGGTCGAGGGCCTTGAACCGGTCCATCGTCGCCGCGTCGGCGGCGTCCGCGAGGACATGGGCGAGACGCAGATCATCGTGATAGTCGGCCATGGCCGCACTCTACTGCTGCGGGGGAGGCCCGGGTTCCGAGGCCCTCTTGACGATGTGTGCCGATACGTCAACTCTGAGCGCGGAGACGCCGGTACGCGAAGTCGGTGAGGCCCGCGAGGCCCGCGAGGTCCGCGAAGCCCGCCCCCGCCTGGGAGGCGACGATGCCCACAGCCCGCGAAGCACTGCTGAACGCCGCTCTCACCGCCCTGTCCGAGCTGCCCTGGTCAGGGATCCGGATGGTCGATGTCGCCGCGGTGGCCGGGGTGTCCCGGCAGACGCTGTACAACGAGTTCGGCAGCAAGGACGGCCTAGCCCGCGCCCTCGTACGGCGTGAGACCGACGCCTATCTCCAGGGTGTGGACCGGCTCCTGAGGCGGGACGGGGCCGCGAACTGCGCCGAACGCCTGGCGGCGATCGCCGAGTGGACCGTGGGTGAGGCCCGCGTCCGGCCGCTGCTGCACGGGCTGCTCACCGGCTGCTGGGGCGAACGCCTTCCGACGCCTCGCGTCGGCAGGTCCGTGTCGCGCGCCATCGTTCCCGCACAGCGACGCGCCGACGCCGGGCATCCGGCACCCGGGGAGCTGGTCGCAGTCGTACGGGACCGTGTCGTCGCCGTCTTCGAACACGAAGGCAGGGGCCGTGCGGGCAGGGAGGACCCCGCGGAGCTGGCGCGGCGCTGTGAGCTGGCCGTCAGGCTCGCGCTGTCCTGTGTCGTCGCACCGCCGCCCGGGGGCCTCGGAGGCATCGGACCGCTGGTCCGTTACGCGGTCGGCGGCGTCCGCGGCGTCGGCGGCGGTGGTGTCAACGGCGCCGGTGGCGTCAGTGGCTCGACCCCGAGAGCTGGAGGCCGATGACCCCGGCGATCACCAGCGTGATGGAGACGATCTTGAGTGTGGATGTGACCTCGTCCAGGAAGACCATGCCGTAGATCGCCGTCCCTGCCGCGCCGATACCGGTCCACACCGCATACGCGGGACCCACGTCCAACTTGCGCAGCGAGAGGGTGAGCAAGCCGAAGCTGCCCAGGGCGAACACCGCGAACGCGATCGTCGGCCACAGCCGGGTGAATCCGTGCGAGAGCTTGAGACAGACCGCGAATCCTGTCTCCAGGAGTCCGGCGACCACTACGAGCAGCCACGCCATCGTGAGTGCCTCCCGCGTCGGTGACTGCTTCGTGTCACTTGGTGCGATTATGCACTTACCAGCGTCGAGTGCCCGCAAACGTACAAGCCAAGATCATCCGCGCGTCGCCCGCCATCGGTCACGGCACGGTTCGGCGGCAGCCGCATGTTTCGTTTCGGGAGCGGCGGTGCCGGCCCCTCAGCGGAGTGCTCAGTCGCCCTCACGGCGGTCGCGGGTCGCCAGCAGCCGCCGCAAGGAGTACAGCCGCGCCGGGTCGGCGTGCCCCTGCGCCACCCACTCGTCCAGCGCGCAGTCCGGCTCGTCGTGCGAACAGGCACGCGGACAGCCCTCCGTGCCCGGCTCCAGGTCCGGGAAGGCGTGGATGACCCGCGAGGGGTCGATGTGGTGCAGCCCGAAGGAACGCACTCCGGGAGTGTCGATCACCCAGCCCTCGTGCCCGTCCTCCGGGACGGCCGCACCGCCGGTGCCCGCCAGCGGCAGCGCCAGCGCGGATGTCGTGGTGTGCCGGCCGCGGCCCGTGACCGCGTTGACACGGCCGGTCGTACGCCGGCGCTCCTCCGGTACCAGCGCGTTCACCAGCGTGGTCTTGCCGACGCCCGAATGGCCCACGAAAGCGGTGATCCGCCCGCCCAGGTGCTCGCGTACCCGGTCCGCCGCGTCCCCTCCGTACAGCTCTTCGCGCGAGGTCACGACGTACGGGATGTCCAGCGCCCCGTACAGCTCCAGCAGCTTCTCCGGCCCGGCCAGATCCGACTTGGTCAGCACCAGCAGCGGTTCGAGACCGCCGTCGTACGCCGCGACCAGGCAGCGGTCGATCAGCCGTGGCCGCGGCTCGGGGTCGGCGAGGGCTGTGACGATGGCGAGCTGGTCGGCGTTGGCGACCACGACCCGCTCATATGGATCGTCGTCGTCGGCCGTGCGCCGCAGTACGGACGACCGCTCCTCGATGCGGACGATACGGGCGAGGGTGTCCTTGTTCCCCGAAAGGTCCCCGACCAGGCTGACCCGGTCCCCGACGATGGCCGCCTTGCGGCCCAGCTCACGGGCCTTCATCGCCATGATGGTGCGCCCGTCGACAAGGCAGGTGAGCCGGCCCCGGTCCACGGTCAGCACCATGCCCTCGGCGGCGTCCTCGTGCTTCGGCCTGATGTTCGTACGGGGGCGATTGCCCTTGCGGTTGGGGCGGACGCGGACGTCGTCCTCGTCGGTGTGCTTTCCGTAGCGGCGCATGTCCTGCCGTCCCCGCTCAGTTGCCCGCGAGCATGTCGGTCCACATTCTCGGGAAGTCGGGAAGGGTCTTGGCGGTCGTCCCCACGTTCTCGATCTCGACCCCCGGTACGGCGAGGCCGATGATCGCACCGGCGGTGGCCATCCGGTGGTCGTCATAGGTGCGGAACACCCCGCCGTGCAGCGGCCTCGGCCGGATGTGCAGCCCGTCCGCCGTCTCCGTCACATCGCCGCCGAGCTCGTTGATCTCCTTGGTGAGCGCGGCGAGACGGTCGGTCTCGTGCAGTCGCAGATGCGCGACACCGCGCAGCGTCGAAGGGGAGTCCGCGAGGGCGGCCACCGCGGCGATGCCCGGAGTCAGCTCGCCGACCTCGCCGAGATCGACGTCGATGCCATGGATACGGCCCGTTCCGGTGAAGGTCAGACCGGAGTCCGTGAGCTCGCAGGAACCGCCCATCGCCGTGAAGATCTCCCGCAGCGCGTCACCGGGCTGGGTGGTCCGTTCGGGCCAGTCGGGGATCGTCACCCGGCCCCCCGTCACCAGCGCCGCCGCCAGGAACGGCTGGGCGTTGGACAGATCGGGTTCCACGGTCAGATCCCGCCCGAGCAGCGCGCCACTGCGGACCCGCCACACATTGGGTTCGCCACCGGTCTCCGGCTCGTCCACCTGCGCTCCGACCGCACGCAGCATGTCGACGGTCATCCGGATATGCGGCATCGACGGCAGGGTGGCGCCGGTGTGCCGCACCTCCACACCCTGGTTGAAGCGCGGCGCGGACAGCAGCAGGGCGGACACGAACTGGGAGGACGAGGAAGCGTCGATCTCGACCGGCCCGCCGTCCAGCGCTCCGCCGCCGTGCACAGTCATCGGGAGGGCGCCGCGTCCGTCGTCATCGATCCGGGCGCCGAGGGCGCGCAGCCCGTCGATCACCCCGCCGAGCGGACGCTCGTACGAACGGGGGTCGCCGTCGAAGCGGATGGGCCCGTCGGCCAAGGCGGCCACGGGTGGCAGGAAGCGCATCACGGTGCCGGCGTTGCCGACGTCGACGGTGGCGGGGCCGTGCAGCCCGGCCGGGATGATCCGCCAGGCCTCGCCGCTGTCGGGGCCGCCGGTGGCGGTGGAGCTGGAGGACACCTGCTCCTCGATGCCGACGCCCATCGCCCGCAGGGCCTCGGCCATCAGCAGGGTGTCCCGGGAGCGCAGCGGGCGGCGCAGCCAGCCCGGCTCGGCGGCCAGCGCCGCCAGCACGAGCGCGCGGTTGGTGACCGACTTGGATCCGGGCACGGTGACCGTCGCGTGGACGGGCCCGCTTGCGTGAGGGGCGGGCCAGAGGTCGGGATGCGGGGAGCTGTCGGTCATGGCCATCACTTTAGTGGGCGCGGGGCACTGGAGCCGTTTCCCTACCAGTCAATGGACACCGGCCAGCTGCCCTGGTCACGTGGCCCTGCCGCGTACGGCGTTCAAAGACCGAGCAGCCAGCGCCCGCCGCCGATCAGCGAGCACAGCGACACCGAGTGGAAGAGGAAGAACCACATCGCGGGCGGCACGTGCGTCAGCCGGGCCAGCTGGTCGGCGTCCGAGTCGGGCGCACCGCCCGACAGTCCCCCGCCACCGCCCTCGAACGACGCTGCGCGGCTGCTCCAGTGCCGCCGCTTCGACTGGAGCTCGAAGGCCGGGCGTACCCCGCCGAGGAGCAGGAACCACACCGCCGTGTAGGCGAAGCCCGCCTGGACCAGCGGACCGGTCAGCCACGACACCAGCAGGAAGGCCGAGCCGGTCAGGATCACGGTCAGCGCCCCGTATGCGTTGCGGATCATCACCAGCATCGCGAGCAGCAGCGCCGTCGCCACCCACAGCAGCAGCGTGATGCGGTGCGCGGCGAGCAGCCAAGCGCCGCCGAGTCCGAGCAGCGGTGGGGCGGTGTAGCCGGCAGCGGCGGTGAGGATCATGCCGAGGCCGGTGGGCTTGCCCCGGCTGACGGTGAGACCGCTGGTGTCGGAGTGCAGCCTGATGCCGTCCAGCCGCCGTCCGGTGACCAGGGCGATCAGTCCGTGGCCGCCCTCGTGGGCGATCGTGATCGCGTTCCGCGACAGCCGCCACAACGCGCGCGGGACGACCGCGGCGAGGGCGAGCGCGGCGGTGCCTATGACCAGCCACAGTTCCGGGGCGGGCTGGGTGCCGAAGATTTCGGTACTGGCCATTTTCGGGGAGGCTCCTCGGGGGGCGGGGGGTCGTGGCAGTGTGGCACTCATGTGCGGTAGGTATGCAGCGAGTCGCAGGCCCGAGGACCTCACGGGACTCTTCCAGGTCGAGAAGTGGGAACCGGCGGAGGCTCTGGATCCGGACTGGAACGTGGCTCCCACGAAGGAGGTCTACGCGGTACTCGAACGTCCTGTGAAGGACGCGGAGGACCGTCGTCCGGTTCGCCAGCTCCGGAAACTCAAGTGGGGCCTGGTGCCGTCGTTCGCCAAGAACCCCGAGGGCGCAGCCCGGATGATCAACGCCCGGGCGGAGACCGTCCATGAGAAGCCTTCGTTCCGGAGACCGTTCGCCGCCCGGCGCTGCATTCTGCCCGCGGACGGCTACTACGAGTGGGTGACCGGGGCCGATGAACGGGAACTGGAGGTCCAGGGGAGGAAGAAGCGGCCGCGTAAGCAGCCGTACTTCGTCACGCCCGCCGACGGGTCGGTCTTCGCGATGGCCGGCCTGTACGAGTTCTGGCGGGACCGGACCCTGCCGGACGATCACCCGCAGTCGTGGTGGGTGACCTGCTCGGTGATCACCACGGAGGCGGAGACGGGTCCGCTGGCGGTCGCGCCCGCCGACGGACCGCGTTCGCTGTCGGACATCCATCCGCGGATGCCGCTGATGCTCACCCCGGACCGCTGGGACGCCTGGCTCGATCCGGCGCGCACGGATGTGGACGAGCTGCGGGAGCTGCTCGCGCCGCCGCCGGGCGGGCTGATGCGCGCGTATCCGGTGCCGACTGCCGTCAGCAACGTACGCAACAACGGCCCCGAGCTGCTGGAGGAGCTGGCGGCTCCGGAGGTGGGCACCCTCTTCTGAGCCACCGGCCTTCGTCCCTGCTGAGCCACCGGGCTTCCTCCGTCGCACCCGTCGACGATGTGAGACTTCGACCGTGACAGAGAGCGAGATTGTCGAGACGCCCGCCGGGGACGCCCGGATCACCTGGTATCCCGCCCAGGGCGAGGCCCGGCTGGTGCTGGCGGTGAGCCATGGCGCGGGTGGCGGTATCGGGGCGAGCGACTTGCAGGCGCTTGCCACCGCGCTGCCCGCCTCCGGTGTGACCGTCGCCCTGGTGGAGCAGCCCTGGCGGGTCGCCGGTAAGAAGGTCGCGCCGGCGCCGAAGACCCTGGACACCGGCTGGCGGGGGCTGTGGCCCGCACTGGAGGAGAGGGGGCTGCCGGTCGTCGCGGGCGGGCGCAGCGCCGGCGCGCGCGTGGCCTGCCGTACGGCGCGTGAGCTCGGCGCCCGGGCCGTACTCGCGCTGAGCTTCCCGCTGCACCCACCGGGCCGCCCGGAGAAGTCCCGGGCCGATGAGCTGCTCGGTGCCGGGGTTCCCGTGCTGGTCGTGCAGGGCGGAAACGATCCCTTCGGCAGACCGGGGGAGTTCCCTGCGGGGGAGTACGAGCTCGTCGCGGTGGACTCCGCCGACCACGGGCTGTCCGTGCCCAAGCGGGCGGCGCTGAGCCAGGAGGAGGCGCTGGCGGCGGCGGTGGACCAGGTCCGGACGTGGATCACGGCGCTGGCCTGAGGCACGGGCGTTCGGACCGGAACCGGCTGGAAGGGTCCTGAACCGACCAGACCGACCGTGGCCGGAGCGGAACAGGAGCGGACCTGAAGGCCCTGGGAAAAGGCCCAGAGAAGCCGTGCGGGCGGGGGAATACCCGCGGTGTCGCGTCCGTTGACCTCAACGTCACCGCACGAGCTTGGAGAGGAAGTCCGCCGCATGGGTTCGACCATCTGCCCGAACCTCCCGTACGCCTCTGACCTGCACTGGACCGTACTTCCGGCACCCAGGAGCGGAGCCGTTCAGGCGGCGGGCGGAGCGGTTGGTCGTCTATCCTCCGATTCGAGCGGGTCCGCTTTCGGCCTCGCCCCAGCGTTGGAGGAGGTGGGTCCGGTCACTGGGACCGACGACGGCCGCACGGAAGAAGAGACGGCCGCCGAGCGCAACGCACGATTCGAGCGGGACGCTCTCGGCTACCTGGACCAGATGTACTCGGCCGCCCTGCGTATGACGCGCAATCCGGCCGATGCCGAGGATCTCGTTCAGGAGACGTATGCGAAGGCGTACGGCTCGTTCCACCAGTTCCGCGAAGGCACCAACCTCAAGGCCTGGCTGTACCGCATCCTCACCAACACGTTCATCAACTCGTACCGCAAGAAGCAGCGCGAGCCCCAGCGCAGTGCGGCGGAGGAGATCGAGGACTGGCAGCTCGCGCGTGCCGAGTCGCATATGTCGACCGGGCTGCGCTCCGCCGAGTCCCAGGCGCTGGACCACCTGCCCGACTCCGACGTGAAGGAAGCGCTCCAGGCGATCCCCGAGGAGTTCCGCATCGCGGTGTATCTGGCGGACGTCGAGGGCTTTGCGTACAAGGAGATCGCGGACATCATGGGTACCCCCATCGGTACGGTGATGTCCCGACTGCACCGGGGCCGCCGCCAGTTGCGCGGGATGCTCGAGGACTACGCCCGTGAGCGGGGGCTGGTGCCCGCCGGCGCCGGGGAGTCGACGAACGATCGGAAAGGCTCGGGCTCATGAGCTGCGGAGAGCCGCATGAGACAGATTGCTCAGAGGTGCTCGACCACCTGTACGAGTTCCTCGACCGTGAGATGCCCGACGCCGACTGCACCAAGTTCGAGTCGCACTTCGAGGAGTGCTCCCCGTGCCTGGAGAAGTACGGCCTCGAACAGGCGGTGAAGAAGCTCGTCAAGCGCTGCTGCGGGCATGACGACGTGCCGTCCGATCTGCGGGCGAAGGTCATGGGCCGGATCGAGCTGATCAGGGCCGGTGAGGCCGTACCGGAGCAGGACGTGGACGTAACGGTCGCGACGGAGCGGCCGGGCGCGGCGGCGCAGTAGCCGCGGCAGACGGCAGTCGACCATCCGTAAGGGGCGCATCCAGCGAGATGCGCCCCTTACGCGTGCTGGTGCGTGCGTGCCGGGTGTGCGTGCGCCTGGAACGAGGGGCTCTCTGTCACCCGATGGCACGCACTTCACCCGATGGTGCGAACCGCTGCTCTTCCACCGCTGCCCGCCGCTCAACTCGTTAACCTGGCGCTCTGTCTGGGGGAGGCAGGGTTGCCGGGGTCGGGGTCGCCGAGGAGGGCTGCGGGCGGGTGAGAGGCATTCCGGGCAGGGCGCGCGCGCTGATTCTGTGCGCCGTGGTGTGCGCCGTCGCAAGCGTGCTGCCCGCCTTGCGCCCGGGCGCACAGGTCCCGTGGACGGATCTCGCCGTGCTCGCCGGGGCGTACGCGGTGGGCGAGCTGCCACTGCGCCGGTTTCTGGGGCCGGCGGGGCTCATGGGGCCCTCGGGTCATGTGGGGCACTTAGGGCACGTGGATCCCTTGGGCCTCCTACGCGGCCGGCCGGCCGAGGGCTCCCCGTCAGCCGGTGCCGGATCGTTCTTCCCCGTACTGCTCGCCGCGGCCCTGGTGCTGCCCCCACCCGCCGCAGCGCTGGCCGCCATCCCGGGCGCGCTCGCGGCGCCCGTGGACCGTACCCCCGTCGGGGCCCGGCGGGTGTGGCGGGCGGCCGAACTCGCCCTGGCGACATGGGCCGCCTCCTGGGCCGCCGTGCTCAGCGGAGGACTCGGCACCGCGCCGGCCTTTCCCCGCGTACTGCCGGTGGCCCTGGCATCCGTACTGGCGTTCTGCCTGGTGCTCACCGCCCTCGACGCGGCGATCCTGGCCGGCGCCGAGCGCTCACCACCGGCAACCACCTGGTACGGGCTGCTGCCGGGGTCGCTCGCCCCGCACCTGGTGCACGGACTCGCCGCGGTAATGGCGGCCGTGCTGTGGCACAGCGCCTACGGGCCGGTCTCCGCGCTGTTCGTGCTGCTGCCGGTGTACATCTCCTCGTGGGTGTTCGCCGAGTACCACCACGAACGCGGGACCCACCGCGCCACCATCCGCGCCCTGGTCCAGGCGGTCGACATCAAGGACGAGTACACCCGCGGGCACAGCGAACGCGTAGGGCGGGCGTCCGTGCTGATCGCGTGCGAGCTGGGGATGGACGAGGAACGGCTGGAGGTCATCCGGTTCGCCGGGATCCTGCACGACGTCGGCAAGCTGGGCGTCCCCACCCGGGTGCTGCGCAAGGACGGCCCCCTCACCCCCGACGAGCGCCGGGTGATCGAGCTCCACCCGGAGTACGGGCACGAGATGGTTCGAGGCATCGGCTTCCTCGGGGACGCAAGGGCGGCGATCCTCCATCACCACGAACGGATCGACGGCAGCGGCTACCCGTACGGTCTCGCCGGGGACCAGATCCCCGAGTCCGCCCGGGTCGTGGCCGTCGCGGACGCGTTCGACGCCATGACGTCCAGCCGCTCCTACAGCAGGGCGCGTCCGGTCGCCGAGGCCGTCGAGGAACTGGAGCGCTGCGCGGGCACCCACTTCGACCCGCGTATGGTCCGCGCGCTCGTCAACGCCCTGTCCCGGCACGGCTGGCGGACGGAGGTCACCGCGGACGAGCCGCACCCGCCCGGTGCTCCGCCGACGCGGCTCCCGCAGCCGCGGGGTGCGGCACCGCCCGTCCGTACCGCCGCCGACGGGCAGGGCACATGAGGCGCGGCCCGGTGCCGGTCGCCGTCGCGGCCGTGTACACG
>NZ_JBHXFA010000034.1:0-52559 GCF_042724175.1 Streptomyces sp. NPDC127084 | reverse complement strand
GTGGGCGGGGCGCGGGCGGGGGGGCGGCGCCCCCCCCCCCCCCCCCGCGACGACGGCGGGCCCGTCGTCCACGTCATGGCGCTCAGCTACGGGCTCCGGGTCGCGCACCCGGACTCCGCCCTGGGCAGGTACGCAGGTCCTGTCCGGGCGATCTTCGAGGATCAGCCCGGACGGGACCTACAGCACCCTGCGTCCGTGCGGACGCGCCGGTCCTGGCGATTCGCGAGCCGCTTCGCGTGCCGCACGGGCGAGCGGGAGATACCGCAGCCGCTCGGGCAGTACAGGGACCACGGCCCGTACGACACGGCCGAGGCGGCGCAGTCGGCGCTCCTGGCGGCTCGTCCATGGCAGCCCTATCGCGGCACGGGCGTCAGGCGGCATCAACCCGATGGTGACGAAGCGCCGGAAGCGTACGAACAACGGCATCAGCACCGGCCAGCATCGCTTCAGCAGCAGCCGAAGCGGGAGTGGTCCCCGGTCCGGCGCCGGAACGGGCCGGTCGGTCGCCACCAGGTCCTGGACCACGGCGGTGGCTTCGAGCTCATCGGCGAGGATCTTGCGGTAGTAGGGCCAGAACTCCTCGATGGTGCCGGGCATGTCCCGGTCGTGGATGCCGAGGACCCGGCCCACCTGGAGCCACTCCGCGTAGAGCTGCCGCTCCTGCTCGCTGGTGAGCGGACGGTACAGATAGCGGCAGGCGTACTGGTAGACGGGGAAGCCGGTGGCGTGGACCCAGGCGTAGTTCTCCGGACTGAGCGCGTGGTAGCGGCGGCCCCGGCTGTCGGTGCCCTGGATGGTCCGGTGCAGCGCGCGCAGTCTCCGGCCCTCCTCGGCTGCCGCCGCACCGCCGTACACCCATAGCTGGAGTGAGCGCAGGGAACGCTCCCCCCGTCCCCAGGGGTCGGTACGGAAGACGGAGTGCTCGTCCACTCCGGCGCCGACGGCGGGGTGTGCGACCTGCATGGTCAGGGCCGCCGGCAGCATCAGCAGGCCTCGGATGTCCCCCGTCAGGCTCCACAGCATCCCACCGACGGGCGGGGGCACCGGGTCGTCCGATCCGCGCATCCCGGGCCTCCCAGAGTCGTCGGAGTTGTCAGAGTTGTGGAATTCCTGGGCGGAGCCCATGGGCCCTGCCCCCTGGTCCCAGTATGCGATCACACGGTGCGCACAGCCGCCCCGCTCAGGACTGTCCGCAGTTGTCCGACAAGTTTGCTCAGTCGAGAGGCTTCCGTAAGAAATCCGGCGCCTGAAGGCTACCCCGAAGTAACCGCCGCTGATTGGATGTGGCGCGCTGGTCTGATTCCCAGCCGAAACCCCCACCCCACAAACGGGAGTTCATGTGGCGCATTCCCCGCTTCGCCGTGCCTGCGGCGCTGCTCTCTCCACGGCTCTCACGGCCGTCGCTCTGGCCGCGGCCACCCCCTCGGCCGATGCCGCCGCCGGAGCCGCGGACGCGACGCCCGCCATGAAGGTGCTGACGTACAACGCCTTCCTGTTCAGCAAGAACCTGTACCCGAACTGGGGCCAGGACCACCGTGCCAAGGCGATCCCCACGGCGTCCTTCTTCCAGGGCCACGACGTCGTCGTACTCCAGGAGGCGTTCGACAACTCCTCCTCCGAGGCCCTGATGCGGAACGCGGCGACGCAGTACCCGTACCAGACCCCGGTGATGGGCCGTTCCAAGAGCGGCTGGGACGCGACCGGCGGTTCGTACTCGTCCACGACACCGGAGGACGGCGGTGTCACGGTGCTCAGCAAGTGGCCGATCCTCCGCAAGGAGCAGTACGTCTACAAGGACGCGTGCGGTGCCGACTGGTGGTCCAACAAGGGCTTCGTCTACGTCGTCCTGAACGTCAACGGCGCAAAGGTGCATATGGTCGGCACACACGCGCAGTCCACGGACCCGGGCTGCTCCTCCGGTCAGGCGGCCACGATGCGCAGCCGTCAGTTCAAGGCGATGGACGCCTTCCTCGACGGCAAGAACATCCCGGCGTCCGAGCAGGTCATCGTGGCCGGTGACTTCAACGTGGACTCCCGCACCTCCGAGTACGGCACCATGCTCAGCGACGCCGGGCTGGTCGGCGCCGACACCCGCACCGGGCACCCGTACTCCTTCGACACCCAGGACAACTCCATCGCGGCCGACCGCTACCCGGACGACCCGCGCGAGGACCTGGACTACGTGCTGCACCGCGCGGGCCACGCCAAGCCGGCCGGTTGGAACAACGACGTCGTCAAGGAGCAGACGACGCCCTGGACGGTCACCAGCTGGGGCAAGAGTTACACGTACAGCAATTTGTCGGACCACTATCCGGTGACGGGGTCCGCTTCCTAGGCCGTGGCACACCGGTGGTGAAGCGCCTCTTCCGCTCCCGGGCGGGAGGGGCGTTCGGCGGTCGCGAGGCCCGGTGGGCGCGCTAGCGGTAGGCGCGCGCCACGCTGTAGGCGTAGTACCCCACCGCGGCCAGCACACACAGCAGGACCACCCAGGAGCCGATGCCGGTGTGCCGACGGCCCCTCCGCTTCCGGGTGGGTACGGGCGGCCGCTTCCCGACCGAAAGGGGAGGCGCCGCGTCCGCCGCAGCTTCGGCCAGCAGCCTGCGGCATACCGCGGCGATCTCGTCGGTCCCCGCAGCAATACTGGCGATCGCCTCCGAACGCGCGGGCGCGGTGGTACCACCGTCCAGGATCCGTCCGGCACGCAGGAGTATCTCGTCCCGGCCGGCGCTCGGCGCGAGACTGATCCAGCGCTGCACATGGTCCCCCCGGATGACCACGCCCCCCGCCCGATCCCGGTACACCGTGTGCTCACGCCACAGCACGTCGGCCAACTCCGAAGCGACCTCTCTCAGTTGCGCGCTCATACGCTGCCTCCCCCTTCGCGCACATTCGAACAAGCACCCGCACTCTAGCGGTACCTACGCCTCGTGGTCGTAGACGGTCACGGCGATGTCCCGTGCCACGAGGCGCCGCTCTATCAGCGGCTCCACCCGCGCCCATGTGCCACCCGCGAGCCCGCAGCCGATACGGGGCATGTGGACCGAGCCCCCGAGCCCGGCCGTCGCGTCGGCCAGCTTCCCGAGTGCCGTGTCGATGGCCTCGTACCGGACCGGTGGACCCTTGCTGCCCGTCCGTATCCCCCGCTGCCCCACCATGTTGGCCACCCATGTGTACGAACCGACCTGAACGAGCTGCACCGCCCCCAGCCCGAAGTCGTTGCCGGCCCGCCCCCGGTGCCAGCGCCGATAGGCCGTCTCCGGCTCCGGCCAGCGGCGGGACAGCGCGAGGACGAAGCCCTTGCCCCAGCCGCCCAGGTCGTTGCAGACATGCGCGATGACCTTGACGCCCTTGCCGTGCGGCATGGTCGCGTCGCCCCGCACATAGGTGATCCCCGTCATCCCCGTGTCCCCCCGTCACCGCGTTCGGCCACTTCGTACCGCAACCATACGAAGTACCACCGACAACTCGACGGGACTCGCTGCTCAGGGCTCCACGGCCTGGCGGCGCACCACCGCCGGGTGCCCGCTCGACCGGGTCGGCGTGCGGTCGGTGCCGTTCGCGGAGGCCGCGCGCGGTGGGCAAGTCATGGGGAAGTGTCTTCGGGTTTCCAGCCCCAGGCGGTGAGCATGCCTGCCGACAGGGCGGCACATTCGTCGGAGTCCAGGTATCGGATGGCTCTGTCGATGTCGGCGTCGTCGACCAGACCGGTGGCCAGCATCGCGGCTCGGCTCCGCTCCCATGTGTCCGCCCAGAAGCGGCTGATGGGACTGCCCGGCACCAGCGGAGGCACATGGATCTCGGCGGCGACGGGCACGAGCCCCGCTCCCCGTAGCCGCTGCGGGTACGACGGCACCCAGGAGACATCGGTGCCGATGGTGGCCCGCAGACCCTGCCACATCGCCCGCATCACCGCGCTGTACGGCGTGTCGGGAGTGCCGCCGCTGGTCAGGTCGACGGCGTCGCTGAGCACCAGCACACCACCAGGCGCGACGAGTTCGGCCAGCGCGGCGATCATGCGGTCGCGCTCAGGCAGGTGCATCAGCACGAAACGCGCGTGGACGAGCCGGAACCGGCCGGGGCCGAAGTCTGGGGCGGTGGCGTCGGCTTCCAGCACGTCGAGCCCGGGCCGCTCGGTGAGGAACCGTACGTCGCGGTCCACAGCGAGCACGCTCGTCACGCCGGTCTCGTCCAGGAGCCGACGGGAGACCGTACCCGTGCCGGCGCCCACATCAAGGCAGCTCCACCCCGGGCCGGCCCCGAGTGCCCGCAGCCGCGCCATGGTGATGTCGTCGTAGGCGAGGGCGCCGAAGTCGATGCGCGTGCCTTCTCCCGCCGCTTCGGGGCGGAAGACGGTCCGGCCGTAGCCGCCGTCCTGCCGCGCCTCCTCGTCCGGAACGGGGGTCACATCGCCGCCGACGTGGCACAGACGGCGGCGTCGAGCCCGGGAAGCGGGACCGGCGGAACGTCGACGCGCCTCATGGCCGGGCCTCCTCACTCGACGGGGGTACCGGTTGGCCCCGAGACCACCGCACCGATTCTGCACCGGCGCCCGCACACAGGCCCGAGGCGCGCCGTTCCCATCATCCAGACAGGCCGAGTTCAGCTTGGCCTAGGTGTATTGATCACGAGCGTTGTTGACACTCGTGATCAATACATCTAGCGCGGGACCCGGGCGATCTTGCCTGGGAGGCAGGGCTTCCCTCGATCTCACCGGACGCCGGCCGACGCTGATGCGTCCGCCGCAGGGGCGTACCAACGACGTGACATCTACGACGGGACCGTGCCGGCCGTGCCGGGGATCATCAAGGAACTGAAGGCACGGGCTACACCTTCGTGACCGTGCCCCAGCTCCTCGCGCCCGGCGAGGCCGAACCGGGCGAGGTCTACAAGCCGTGAGCAGCGTCCGGCCACACAGGGAATGCTCACCGGCCGACCGGGGTGGTCGGTGACAAGCGCCCGAACCCGTTCCCGGCACTTTCACAAGACTGGTGAGACAGCAATACTGTTTCACTGCGGCTCGCTGCGATTCACCGTGCTCACCGGTTCACCATGGTCACGCGCATCGCGCCTGCCCGCATCGGAACGTGCGCGGAACGAGGGAGACCATGGCGACCGAGACCGATGGGCCGACGCTCACCGTCGATGAACTGGCCGCCCGCGCGGGGGTCACCGTGCGCACCATCCGGTTCTACAGCACCCGCGGGCTGCTGCCGCCGCCGGTGATCGGCCCCCGCCGCGTCGGTCACTATGGTTCCGCCCATCTCTCCCGGCTGGCCCTGATCGAGGAGCTCCAGCACCAGGGGATGACGCTGGCGGCGATCGAGCGCTATGTCGATCAGCTGCCGGCCGATCTCAGCGCGCGCGATCTGGCGATCCACCGGGCGCTGGTGGCGTCCTGGGCGCCGGAGTCCGCCGATGAGGTGTGCCGGCAAGATCTGGAGGAGCGCGCCGGGCGGGCCCTGTCGGCCCAGGACATCGGCAGGCTGGCGGCTATGGGGGTGCTCGACCGGACACCGGATCCCGATGTGTACCGGCTGGACGGCGCCCTGCTCAGGCTCGGGATCGAGCTGCTGGACGCACCCATCCCCCACGAGACGCTGCTGGCCGCCCGTGCGGCCCTGCTCGAACACGCCCGCGCCGCCGCACACGAGATGAGCCGTATCTTCCAGGACGAGGTGTGGAGCCCCTACCGGGAGCGGGAGTCGGACCCCGGCCACGATCATGTCGCCGCGATGAAGTCGCTGTCGGCCCATATGCAGCCGATGGTGGTCCAGGCCCTGGTGACGGCCTTCCAGCGCACTCTGCGGCAGGAGCTGCGCGAGGCCTTCGGCACCGAACCGGCCCGTTCCGGGCGGCGCACAGGGTCCGTTGTCAGTGGTGACCTCTAGTGTCGTGAGCGACGGCCGCTGATCGAGGCGGACGCCTGGGCCCAGGGGGAGCATCATGAGGTTCTCGCAGCTTGAGCCCGGTGGGCTCTACGTGATGCGGACGTACCGTCCGGACTGGGAGCTGACCCTGATCCGGGTCAGCTCGTCCCCACGTCTGTGGCGGTGGAACCAGAAGCTGTGGTCCTACGAGGTGGCCGAGGACGCCCGCAGGGCCGACCCCGTGAAGCGCGTCGGCTACCTCGGCGTGGTGCCGCCCGCCGCGTGGCCGGAGAGCGACGGGGTCGGCGGGATGCTGCGGCGGGGCATCCAGCGCTGGGCGCGTCCGATGGCCGCGCTGCGTTTCCCGCTTCCTGACGCCTCGGTGACCCGCGTGGCGTGGTTCGCCCTACCGACGCACGAGGAGGAGATGGCCTGGACGGTGTTCTCGCCACGGGACATCGTCTGCCCGTACACCTCACCGGAAGAGTTCGAGCAGCGCATACGCGACCGGATGGCGGCACTCGGTGCGGCGCCGGGCCCGGTCTTCCAGCCGCCTCCGGCGGGCAGCATCACGGCTACCGACGTGCATCGCGCGGCGCTTCGGCTGGATGTCCTCGCCGAGCTTCTGGAGCGCATACCCGATCCGGACCCGGATCCGGACCCCGGTCCAGCGCTCTGAGGGACGGTCCGTACAAGGCGCGGGACGGGCCCCGGTGCGGCGGGACCCGTCCCTCGTGACGCGTCGCGTCGGTACGGTCAGGCGTCGATGAAGGTCTCGCCCTTCTCCGCCTTGTCCACCAGCAGCGCGGGCGGCTCGAAGCGCTCGCCGTACGTCGCCGCCAGCTCGCGCGCCCGGGCGACGAAGCCCGGGAGTCCGCCCTCGTAGCCGTTGATGTACTGGAGCACACCGCCCGTCCAGGCCGGGAATCCGATGCCCATGATGGAACCGATGTTGGCGTCGGCGACCGTGATCAGCACGCCTTCCTCAAGGCAGCGGACGGTGTCCAGCGCCTCGGAGAAGAGCATCCGCTCCTTCATGTCCTTGAACGGAACGTCCGCACCCGGCTTGCCGAAGTGCTCACGCAGCCCCGGCCACAGACCGGCACGCTTGCCTTCGGCGTAGTCGTAGAACCCGGCCCCGCCGCTGCGGCCGGTGCGGCCGAACTCGTCGACCAGGCGGTCGATCACGGCGTCGGCGGGGTGGCCGGTCCAGGTGCCGCCGGCCTCCTCGACGGCCCGCCTGGACTCGTTGCGGATCTTGCGCGGCAGGGTCAGCGTCAGCTCGTCCATCAGCGACAGCACCTTGGCCGGGTATCCGGCCTGGGCCGCGGCCTGCTCGATCGACGCGGGCTCGACGCCCTCGCCGACCATCGCCACGCCCTCGTTGATGAACTGGCCGATGACACGCGAGGTGAAGAAACCGCGCGAATCGTTGACGACGATCGGGGTCTTGTTGATCTGGCGCACCAGGTCGAAGGCACGGGCAAGGGCCACGTCCCCGGTCCGCTCGCCCTTGATGATCTCGACCAGCGGCATCTTGTCGACGGGCGAGAAGAAGTGCAGCCCGATGAAGTCGGCCGGGCGGTCCACGCCCTCCGCGAGCAGGGTGATCGGCAGCGTGGAGGTGTTGGAGCAGAGCAGGGCGTCCGGCTCCACGATCTCCTGGATCTCCTGGAACACCTTGTGCTTGAGCGCGGGGTCCTCGAAGACCGCCTCGATCACCGCGTCGCAGCCCGCGAGATCGGCCGGGTCACCGGTCGGGGTGATCCGGGCGAGCAGCTCGTCGCGCTTGGCCTCGGTGGTGCGGCCACGGCTCAGCGCCTTGTCGAGCAGCTTCACCGAGTAGTCC
This sequence comes from Streptomyces sp. NPDC127084, assembly GCF_042724175.1. Classification (NCBI taxonomy): domain Bacteria; kingdom Bacillati; phylum Actinomycetota; class Actinomycetes; order Kitasatosporales; family Streptomycetaceae; genus Streptomyces; species Streptomyces sp. NPDC127084. The sequence continues at coordinate 44,843 of NZ_JBHXFA010000034.1, read as the reverse complement.
TTGCCGCGCTGGGCGGCATCGACGCTGACGTCCTTGAGGACGACCTCGATCCCGGCCCTGGCGCAGGAGTACGCGATACCGGCGCCCATCATCCCGGCGCCGAGCACGGCCACCTTGCGGACCTTGCGCGGTTCGATGCCCTTGGGACGGCTGGCACCGGAGTTGACGGCCTGGAGGTCGAAGAAGAACGCCTGGATCATGTTCTTCGCCGTCTGCCCGGTGAGCAGCTCGGTGAAGTAGCGCCCCTCGATGACCTGGGCCGTCTCGAAGTCCACCTGGGAGCCCTCGACGGCGGCCGCGAGGATGTTGCGCGGAGCCGGGTAGGGCGCGCCGTTCAGCTGCTTCTTCAGGTTGGCCGGGAAGGCGGGCAGGTTGGCGGCGAACTTCGGGTTCGAAGGCGTACCGCCGGGGATCTTGTAGCCCTTGACGTCCCAGGGCTGCTGGGACTCGGGGTGCGCGTCGATGAAGGCGTGCGCCTTGGCCAGCATCTCATCGGTGGTGGCGGCGACCTCGTGGACAAGGCCGTTCTCCAGGGCGCGCGCGGGGTTGTACTGGGTGCCCTGGAGGAGCACCTTGAGCAGCGCGTCGGCGATGCCCATGAGGCGCACGGTGCGGGTGACACCGCCGCCGCCGGGGAGGAGGCCGAGCGTCACCTCGGGGAGGCCGATCTTTGAGCCGGGAGCGTCGAGCGCGATCCTGTGGTGGCAGGCGAGGGCGATCTCGTAGCCGCCGCCGAGCGCGGTGCCGTTGATGGCGGCGACGACCGGCTTGCCCAGGGTCTCGATACGGCGCAGGGCGCGCTTGATGCCCATGCCCCGGTCGAAGGTCTCCTGTGCGTGCTCGGGGCCGACCTGGATCATGTCCTTGAGGTCACCGCCCGCGAAGAACATCTTCTTGGCGGATGTGACGATGATGCCGCGGATGGAGTCCTTCTCGGCTTCCGCGCGGTCGGCGATGGCCTGGATGGACTCCTGGAAGGCCCGGTTCATGGTGTTGGCGGACTGGTTGGGGTCGTCGAGTACGAGGGTGACGACCCCGGTCTCGTCCTGCTCCCAGCGGATGGTGGAGCTCGTCGGCGTTGCGGTCATTGCTGCTTCTCCGTATGCGGGAACGGTCAGGGGGCGGGAGGGACGGGACACTCAGAGGCGCTCGACGATGGTGGCGATGCCCATACCGCCGCCGACGCACAGGGTGGCCAGGCCGTAGCGCTTGTCCTGGCGCTCCAGCTCGTCGATGAGCGTGCCGAGGATCATCGCCCCGGTGGCGCCCAGGGGGTGGCCGAGAGCGATCGCTCCGCCGTTGACGTTGACCTTGTCCAGGGAGAGCCCCATGTCCTCGACGAAGCGCAGGACGACCGCGGCGAACGCCTCGTTGATCTCGACCAGGTCGATGTCGTCGATGGTCAGCCCGGCCTTCGCGAGTGCCTTGCGGGTGGCGGGCGCCGGTCCGGTGAGCATGATGGTGGGCTCGGATCCGGAGACCGCGGCGGACACGATCCGGGCGCGGGGCCGGAGCCCGTAGCGCTCCCCGACCTCCCTGGAGCCGATCGCGACGAGCGAGGCGCCGTCCACGATGCCGGAGGAGTTGCCTGCGTGGTGGACGTGGTCGATCTTCTCGACCCAGTGGTACTCCTGGAGCGCGACGGCGTCAAAGCCGCCCATCTCGCCGATCGCCGCGAACGACGGCTTGAGCGAGGCCAGCGAGTCCGCCGTGGTGCCGGGGCGCATGTGCTCGTCGTGGTCGAGGACGACCAGCCCGCTGCGGTCCTTGACCGGGACGACGGAGCGGTCGAAGCGGCCGTCCTTCCAGGCCTCGGCGGCTCGCTCCTGGGAGAGCGCGGCGTACTCGTCCACGTCGCGGCGGGTGAAGCCGCCGATGGTGGCGATCAGGTCGGCGCCGATGCCCTGGGGGGCGAAGTTGGTCTCGAAGTTGGTCATCGGGTCGGCGAACCAGGCGCCGCCGTCCGAGGCCATCGGGACGCGGGACATCGACTCGACGCCGCCGGCGAGCACCAGGTCCTCCCAGCCGGAGCGGACCTTCATCGCGGCCATGTTGACGGCTTCCAGGCCTGAGGCGCAGAAGCGGTTCTCCTGGACACCCGCGACGGTGTCGGGCAGTCCGGCCGCGATGGCCGCGATCCGGGCGATGTCGGAGCCCTGGTCGCCGACCGGGCCGACGACACCGAGCACGATGTCGTCGATGGCGGCGGGGTCCAGCGACGGGAAACGGGCCTGGATCTCGTGGATCAGTCCGACGACGAGGTCGATCGGCTTGGTGCCGTGCAGGGCGCCATTGGCCTTGCCGCGTCCGCGCGGGGTGCGGATCGCGTCGTACACAAACGCTTCGGTACTCAAGACAGAGCCTTTCGCATCACGAGTGCGGGGTGCGCAGTCGGGGCGGTCGAGGGTGGTGAGGGTGGGTGGTGAGGGTGATCGGTCTTCAGGGGATACGGGTGCCGGGCGGCGTGACACAGCGGTCAGGCGAGCAGCGAACGGCCGATGATCTCCTTCATGATCTCGGTGGTGCCGCCGTAGATGGTCTGGATACGGCCGTCCGTGAACGCCTTCGCGACGCGGTACTCGGTCATATAGCCGTATCCGCCGTGCAGCTGGAGGCAGCGGTCGGCGACCCGCTTCTGCAACTCGCTGGCCCACCACTTGGCCATCGACGCGTGCACCGCGTCGAGTTCCCCGTTGGAGTGGTCGACGATGCAGCGGTCCAGGAACGCCCGGGTGACGGCGCATTCCGTCGCCATCTCGGCGATCTCGAAGCGGATGTGCTGGAGCTTCGCCAGCGGCCGTCCGAAGGCCTCGCGCTCCTTCACATACTGCTTGGTGATCTCCAGCAGGTTCTCTGCGGCGGTGATCCCGGCGACGCCGATGTTCAGCCGCTCCTGCGCGAGATTGGTCATCAGATGGATGAAGGCGCCGTTGAGCTCGCCGAGGAGGTTCTCCTTGGGGACCCGTACGTCGTTGAAGAACAGTTCGGCGGTGTCCTGTGCCTTCTGGCCGATCTTGTCGAGGTTGCGGCCCCGCTCGAAGCCCTCCATACCGCGCTCCACGACCATCAGGGACAGCCCCTTGGCGCCGCCCTCGGGGGTGGTCTTGGCCACGACGATCACCAGGTCGGCAAGGATCCCGTTGGAGATGAAGGTCTTGGAGCCGTTCAGCAGCCAGTGGTCGCCGCGGTCCTCGGCGGTGGTGCGGATGCCCTGGAGGTCGGAGCCGGCGCCCGGCTCGGTCATGGCGATGGCCGTGATGATCTCGCCGGTGCAGAAGCCCGGGAGCCAGCGCCGCTTCTGCTCGTCGGTGGCGAGCGAGGTGAGGTACGGCCCGATGATGTCGTTGTGCAGGCCCACGGCGAGCCCCGAAACCCCGGCCCGGGTGAATTCCTCGCCGAGTACGGCGCTGTAGCGGTAGTCCGGGTTCCCGCCGCCTCCGTACTCCTCGGGTACGGCGAGACCGAGCAGTCCCTGCTTGCCCGCGGCCAGCCAGGCGGTGCGCGAGACGATGCCGTCCTGCTCCCACTGCTCGTAGTGGGGCAGCACCTCCTTGGCGAGGAAGGTCCGGACCGTCTCCCGGAACGCCTCGTGTTCGGTGCCGTAGATCTGCCGCTTCATCGCACTGCCCCCAGTTCCACCAGGTCCGCTTTCGGTTGTGTGAGTGTCATCAGCCGGGCTCTCGGCATGGTCATCAGCGGGCCTCGCCCCGACCCTCGCGCAGGACGCTCGGTACGTCCCAGTCGCGCGCGACCTCCTCGGCGTCCGCACCCGGCTGGGCAGGGCGCCGGCGCACCTCGCCGGGGGTGGCGGAGAACCGGGGTGCCGGGGCGGGCTGGGTGATGCCCCCGTGTTCGGTGAAGGTGCCGCGGGCCGAGAGGTGCGGATGGCCCGGTGCCTCGCGCAGGGAGAGCACGGGCGCCACACAGGCATCCGAGCCCTCGAAGACCGCGGTCCACTCCTCCCGGGTCCTGGTGCGGAAGCGGGCGGCGACGGCGGCGCGCAGCTCGCCCCAGCTGTCGAAGTCCTTGCGGGCGGGGACTTGGCCGGTCAGCCCGAGCAGCTCGATGAACTGGTCGTAGAACTGCTGCTCAAGGGCGCCGACGGCCATGTACTGGTCGTCGGCGGTCTGGTAGTTCCCGTAGAAGGGGCAGCCGCCGTCGAGGAGGTTGCTGCCGCGCCGGTCCTGCCAGCCACCCGCCGCGATCATCCCGTGGATCATGGTGGTGAGATGGGCGGTGCCGTCGACGATCGCGGCGTCCACCACCTGTCCCGATCCGCCGGGGGTACCGGCGTGCTGGAGCGCGGCCAGTACACCGATGACGAGGTAGAGGGAACCACCGGCGTAGTCGCCCACGAGGTTGGCGGGCACGGCGGGCGGTTCGTCCGGTTTGCCGATCATGCCGAGTGCGCCGGTGATGGCGATGTACGAGATGTCATGTCCGGCGTGCTGGGCGAGCGGCCCGTCCTGACCCCAGCCGGTCATCCGGCCGTACACCAGCTTGGGGTTGCGGGCGTGGCACTCCTCGGGCCCGACACCGAGGCGCTCGGCGACACCCGGGCGGTAGCCCTCGATCAGTACATCGGCTCGCTCGACCAGATCGAGCACCCGCTCGGCGCCGCCGTCCGACTTGAGGTCGATCAGTACGGACCTTTTGTTGCGGTTCGTGAGGTCGTACGCCGGGTCGATGGAGAGTCCGGCACCACCGGGGCGGTCGACTCTTACGACATCGGCGCCGAGGTCGGCGAGGAGCATCGCGGCGAACGGACCCGGCCCGATACCGGCCAATTCGACCACGCGCACTCCCGCGAGCGGACCGCTCCGCGGACCGTTCTCTGTGGCTGCCATCAAGCCCCCAGCACTATGACACAACTGATGTAACATCAGTGATGTTAAGAACGTGTTCCACTCCGCACAAGCCCCTGAGGCGAGCAAGCGCTTGGTTTCTTCGCGCGCCGCAGCACCGGGCCCCGGAGGTTCAGCCGACCGTGTCGAGCTGCGCGATCAGCTTCTTCGGAGCGATCGCCCGATAGCTCTCCTCCACCCAGTCGCACAGCACATCGACTGGAGGAGCACCCTTCTCCGCCAGCGGGATCTGCACCCAGCCCGCCTTGCCGAGGCCGTAGCCGGACGGCTGCGCGCCGGGGCAGGACAGGGCGTGCGCGTGCGCCGCCTCATCCTTCAGCTTCACTCCGACGCCCAGCGGATGACTTCCGTCGGTCACACCCATGAAGACGAAGACCTTCTTATTGACCTTCGCCACGGTCTCCCCCCAGGGAAACTCCTCGGTGGCGCCGGGCAGACCCAGGGCAAAGGACCGCACCTTCTCCCATTTCGCCATCGCCGCCTTCGGTGGTGCCGCCATCTGGTCCTCCCGGTCGCACGGATGTGCACGGCCCACGCTAGCCTCGCCCATCGGCATCGGCGCGGGGCACGGCCCCGTGTCCGGCCGGTCAGCCCGCCGGATCGACCGGCCGGGGCCCGGAGCAGGAGCTGAAGGGGTCAGCGTGGACAGGCAGAACGGACCGGACCGGCCGTATGACATCGTGCTCTTCGGAGCCACCGGCTTTGTCGGCACGCTCACCGCGGAATACCTCGCCGCGCACGCGCCGCAGGGCTGCCGCTGGGCCGTCGCCGGTCGCAGCCGGGCCAAGCTGGAGCAGCTGCGTGAGCGGCTCACGGCCGACCACCCCGGCTGCGCGGACCTGCCGCTGATCGTCGCCGACGCCTCCGATCCGGTGGCGCTGCGCGAGCTCGCCGAGTCCACGCACGTGGTGGCCACCACCGTGGGCCCCTATGTCTGGTACGGGGAGCCGCTGGTGGCCGCCTGCGCCGAAGCGGGAACGGACTACGCGGATCTCACGGGCGAACCCGAGTTCGTGGACACGATGTTCGTACGGCATGACGCCAGGGCTCGCGAGACCGGGGCCAGGATCATCCATGCGTGTGGTTTCGACTCGGTACCCCACGATCTGGGCGCGTATTTCACGGTTCAGCAGCTACCCGAGGACGTACCTCTGCGGGTGGACGGCTTCGTACGCGCGGGAGGCCTGATCTCCGGCGGCACCCTCGCCTCGGCGATCACCGCGACGGGGCGCCAGCGCCACGCCCTGCGGGCCGCGAGGGAGCGGCGGCTGCACGAGCCCCGGCTGGTGGGCCGCAGGGCCGCGGCCCCGTTCGCCGTGCCCCGGTTCAGCAAGGCGACCGGCACCTGGGCACTGCCGCTGCCCACCCTGGACCCGCAGATCGTGACCCGTTCGGCGCGGCAGCTTGGCCGGTACGGCCCCGACTTCCGGTACCGGCACTACGCCTCGGTCAAGACGCTGCCGATGGCGATCGCCGCCCCTGCCGCACTCGGTGCCTTCGCGGCGCTCGCTCAGCTTCCACCCGCCCGTACCTGGCTGATGAACCGCTACGAGCCTGGACGCGGCCCCAGCGCCGAACGCCGGGAGCGGAGCTGGTTCCAGCTCCGTTTCGTCGGCGAAGGCGGCGGGCGGCGGGTCTTCACCGAGGTCTCGGGCGGCGATCCGGGCTACGGCGAGACGGCGAAGATCCTGGCCGAGTCCGTGCTCAGCCTCGCGTTCGACGATCTGCCGCCGACCGCGGGCCAGGTCACCACGGCCGTCGCGATGGGCGACGCGCTGCTGGAACGGCTGCGCGCGGCGGGAATCGTGTTCCGGGTAGCCGATCTGCGCTGAGGACTGCCGCTGGTGAGCGGGCGACGCGGTGCGCGGAAACCCACTTGATCCACCTCCCTATCGTGAGGGCATGACGACTGGACCGCGGCTGGAGAAGATCACCGCCGACAACCTCGACACCGCTGTCGGCATCCGGGTGCGCCCGGACCAGGAGCACCGGGTCGCACCGGTGGTGAAGTCGCTCGCCGAGGCCTATGTGCACCCGGGGACCGCCTGGCCCCGGCTTATCGTCGACGGCGACCGTGCGGTCGGGTTCCTGATGGCCTTCTTCGACACCGACTGGGCCGGTGACGGAGCGGGCACCGACGTCCGCTCGGGGCTCTGGCGGCTGAACATCGCGGCCGGTGAACAGGGCCGCGGCTACGGGCGCTTCGCGGTCGAGTCCGTCGCGGCCGAGATCCGCCGGCGCGGCGGCAGCCGCCTCACCACCACCTGGCATCCCGGCGAGGACGGCCCCGAAGCGTTCTATCTGAGGCTCGGATTCCGGCCGACCGGCGAGACGAGCGATGGTGAGACCGTCGGGGAGCTCGAACTGGGCGGAGTCGCCCAGCCTCCTACACCGTGACGCGGCCGCTCACGCCGTCGCCTCGCGCAGGGCGCGGCGGCACAGCGCGTCCGCCCGCCGCGTCGACTCGGGAAGCCGGAAGTCCCGTGCCAGGGCGAGCGTATGGGCGCAGGCGTTGTCCAGCGAGACGCGGTGCCCGACGGACACGTAGACCGGTTTGACACCGTCCTGGGTGCGCAGCGCCCGGCCGAGTTCGTCGCCGTCGTCCGCGAGCAGCGGCGAGCTGTCGCCGCGCCGGGGGCCCGGGTCGGCGGCAGCGAAGGTGAACGGGTTCTTGGCGACTCCGATCACGGGCAGGTCCGTCAGCACGCCGAGATGGCTGGCCAGCCCGAAGCGGCGCGGATGGGCGCGGCCGTAGCCGTCGCAGACCACGAGGCCGGGCGCCCTCCTCAGCGACTCCAGAGCTGCCAGCACGGTCGGCACCTCGCGGAAGGCGAGCAGGCCCGGTACATAGGGGAAGTCGACCCGGCCGGTCGCGATGGCCTCCTCGACCACCGCGAGACTGCCTGCGTCGAGCACCACGGCAGCCGCCACGACGACATCACGCTCGTCGTCGTAGGCCACGTCCACCCCGGTGACCAGTCCGCTGCCGGGCGGTGGGCCGGGCTCATCGAGCACGACACGGGCGCGCAGCTCGTCCTGGATGGCGCGTGCCTCGGTCTCGTCGGCTGGTGTCCTCAGGGTGGTCATGATCCCCGAGCCTAGTGCCGCGTCAGGCAAGGTTTGCCCGTCAAGGAGCAGCGTCCGGTGCATGGGCCCCCCTGTCGACACGGTGATCCCAACTCCGACGCGGGGGACAAGGCATCTGACCTTAGCCGTCTCCGCTGCGCCTCGGCGGAGACGGCGTGAACACCGACGCCTCACGGCGAACCCGCCGCACGCGGGTAGGCTGCCGATCATGTTCGTTCTGGAACTGACCTATATCGCGCCCGTCGAGCGGGTGGACGAGTTGCTCGCCGCGCATGTGGAGTGGCTCGACGCCCTGTACCGGGACGGTGTCGTCATCGCCTCCGGCCGCAAGAACCCTCGTGACGGCGGGGTGCTGCTGGCCGTCGGGGACGACCGTGCACGGGTCGAGGAGCTGATCCGGGCCGATCCCTTCATCAGCGGCGGGGTGGGTGAGTACCGCGTCACGGAGTTCTACGCGACAAAGACCGCACCGGAGCTCGCGCCGTACCGGCAGCAACTCCCGGGTACGGCCTGAGGGCTGTCCCCGATGGCGCGGTAGGCCACCGGGGAGCGGGGCTCGGGCGCGTGCGGCGGCGACCGCCGGTCCCGTTCGTCGTCCGGCGCCACCGCTGGGCCGTGGGAGGGCCCGGCGAGCAGGCGCGCGCCTGAGATGGGACGGCAAGTCGGCCGGGCAGCGGGCTGTAGGACCACCGGGGGGCCGGGGCTGCCCGCCGCACCCCGGCGCGCAGCCGTGTTCACGCCGAGCCCCGGCATACTGCCTACTGCCCGTCGGCGGCCTCCGGACGCCCCGGTTCCAGCCTGGCGACCCTGCCCTTCTCACCCGACGCCCAGCAGCCGAAGTCCGGCGTGCAGTCGATCGTGTCAAAGGAACCGGTGTCGACGGTGCGCCAGGTGCGGCCGCCGTCAGTCGTCAAGTCCGTCCCCGTGGGGCCGACCGCGAGGGCCGCGGAGCGGCTGTGCGGGAGCCAGGCGACGCCCGAGCGGTACGCCGCGGGGGGCGTGGCCGCCTGCCGCCAACTGCGACCCCCGTCCCCGGTCACCGCGCCCGCCTGTGGCGATGCCTGGCCGGTGCGGTAGTCGCCGCCGACCGCGAGGCCGTGCGAGCGGTCGCGGAAGGCCAGGGCGAAGACCCCGCGTGCCGGGTCACCGGCCGGGATCGTGGACTCCGACACGCTCCAGTTCAGTCCGCGGTCGGCGGAGTGGAGCACACGTGCGGTGGGCCCGCCTCCGGTGGCCAGCCAGACGTCCCTCGGTCCCGAACTCACCAGGCACTGGCCGCCGGCCGCGAATCCCGCCTCGCCCGGCTGGGCGACGGGCATCCCGGCGCTGGGCAGCACCTTCCAGGACTTCCCGCCGTCGCCGGTGGACAGGATCCGGTACTTGCCGTCGACGGGGTCGCTCATGGCGAGACCGTGGCGGTGGTCGAAGAAGGTGAGGCAGTCGTAGAACGCCTTGGGGTCGGTGTTGCGGAACGACTCGGTCCAGGTGGCGCCTCCGTCGCTGGTACGCAGCACCCGGGAGGCCTCGCCCTCACCGATGGCCAGAACCACGGCGCGCCTGCCGTCGAACGCCTCGACATCCCGGAACTCCAGCTCGCCCGCGCCGGGCGGAGAGACATTCCGCCAGCTGCGGCCGCCGTCGGTGGTGCGCAGAACCGTGCCTTTGGACCCCGCCGCCCAGGCGGTGTTCCGGCTGACCGCGGCAAGTCCCCGGAAGCGCGCGTCCGTACCGGTCTGGCCCAGCTCCCAGTGTGCCGGGGCGGGGGCGGCTGCCGCCTGCGCCGGTGACGGTGCGGCGAGGACGGCCGCCAGCGCCGCACCGCAGAGTCCCATGGAAATCGTGCGTCGCGTCTTCCCCAGTGAGGTCATGGCGCGCGAACGTAGTCCACCGGAGGCGGCGGGTCCAGACCGCCTCGGCGACCGGGGGCCGGGCCGGTGACGCAGCTCACGCGGCCGACCTCGCACGGCCGATGCACGAATTTCAGCCGTTCGTCGTCTTCCTGAGCGCGAAGAGGCGTCGCCGCGCCGCAATGACGAGAGGAAGCAGGACTTGTCCAGCATCATCGAGCAGGCCGTGCAGGCCCGGCTGGTCGCGTCGGCCCCGAAGATGGAGTCCGTGCCCACCACCCTTCGCTACGACCGGGCGGATCCGTTCGCCGTCAGCATGGAGTTCCCCGCCCCGGCGACCCTGGAGGGCACCGAGGTGTCCTGGGCTTTCTCGCGTGAACTGCTCGCCGCGGGGATGGAGGAACCCGCCGGTGTGGGCGACGTACGGGTGCGGCCGTACGGGTACGACCGGACCGTGGTGGAGTTCCACGCTCCCGAGGGCACCGCGGTAGTGCACATCCGCACCTCTGAGCTGCGCACGTTCCTGGAGCGGATCGACGGGATGGTCCCGCAGGGCCATGAGCACCTGTTCCTCGACCTCGACGGGGACCTCGCCGAACTGATGGGCGGCGGCACCGTTTGATCCGCCGACCCCGCCGTTAATTCGGTTGCCCGACCGCCCCCGCGGGCCTAGCTTCTCTCTTGTCCCTGTTGTCGCTGATCGGAGAAGGACATTGCTCGTCTGAGGTCTTGAGACACCGTGCGACGCGGCCCTGTCGGGCTCGCGTGCCGTGTGCGACCTCGGCGTACGAGCGTATCGTCCCGAATTCTCCGGACCAGGGTTTCCGCGTTGCCCCGACCGGTGTCTCACCCGTTGCCCACCCGAACTTCCCCGCAACAGGGAGACCCGTATGTCTACTTCCTTCACGTCCGTCACCTGCACCGCGCTGTCCTTCTCCTGGCCGGACGGCACCCCCGTGTTCGAGGACTTCCATCTCACCGCCGGCCCTGGCAGGAGCGGGCTGATCGGGCTCAACGGCTCCGGGAAGTCAACACTGCTGCGGCTGCTCGCGGGTGAACTCGTCCCCGCCGAAGGCTCTGTGCGGGTGACCGGCAAGGTCGGCTATCTGCCGCAGAACCTGGTGCTCGACACGGCGCTGCCCGTTGACGAGGCACTCGGGATCTCTGCCACCCGGTTCGCCCTGCGCTCCATCGAGTCCGGCGATGTCCGCGAGGAGCACTTCACGACCGTCGGCGACGACTGGGACGTGGAGGAGCGGGCACACGCCACGCTCGGTCGGCTGGGGCTGGGCCATGTCGGTCTCGACCGGACCGTCGGTGAGCTGTCGGGTGGTGAAAGCGTCATGCTGCGGCTGGCGGCCCTGCTGCTGGCCCGTCCGGATGTGCTGTTGCTGGACGAGCCCACCAACAACCTGGACCTGTACGCACGCGCCCGGCTGTACGAGGCGGTGGAGAGCTGGTCCGGAGTGATGGTCGTGGTCAGCCATGACCGGGACCTCCTCGAACGGGTCGACCAGATCGGCGATCTGCGCGAGGGCGAGGTCGCCTGGTACGGCGGCGGCTATTCCGACTACGAGCAGGCCCTGGCCGTGGAACAGCAGGCGGCCGAGCGCATGGTCCGGGTCGCGGAGGCCGATGTACAGCGTCAGAAGAGGGAGTTGTCAGACGCTCGCGTCAAGCTGGCCCGCCGCAAGCGCTACGGGCAGAAGATGTACGACAGCAAACGCGAGCCCAAGGTCGTGATGGGAGAGCGGAAGCGGCAGGCCCAGGTGTCCGCGGGCAAGCACCGCATCATGCACACCGAGAAGCTCGACGAGGCGAAAGCCCGGCTCGCCGAGGCGGTGGACGCGGTACGCGACGACGACGAGATCCGTATCGAACTGCCGTACACCAAGGTGCACCAGGGCAGGGAGGTGCTTCGGTTGAGCGATGTGCGGCTCGCGTACGGCGCCCGTGTCGCAGGTGCGTTCGAACTGCGCGGCCCGGAGCGTATCGCCCTCGTAGGCGGCAACGGTGCGGGAAAGACGACCCTGCTGCGCACGATCGCCGGAGAACTCGCCCCGGTCGCCGGCGAGGTGGAGACACAGGTGCCATGGCGGTTCCTCCCGCAGCGGCTGGATGTGCTCGCCGACGACCTGAGCGTGGCCGAGAACGTCGCCCGCTTCGCCCCCGCGGCGACGGACAACGCCATCCGGGCACGCCTCGCGCGGTTCCTGTTCAAGGGGGCGCGAGCGGACCGCGCCGCGGGGACGCTGTCAGGTGGCGAGCGCTTCCGTGCCGCGCTGGCCGCACTGCTGCTCGCGGAACCGGCCCCGCAGCTGCTGATGCTGGACGAGCCGACGAACAATCTGGACATGGCCAGTGCCAGGAGCCTGACGGCGGCGCTGGAGGCGTACGAGGGCGCGCTGATCGTGGCCAGCCATGACGTGCGGTTCCTGGACGCCATCGGGATCACTCGCTGGCTGCTGCTCGACGGCGAGCTGCGGTCCACGACGCGGGAGGAGGTGTGGGCGGCCGTGGATACGCGATAGCGGCGTGGCCGCGCGATACCGCGCCGCGACACGCCGTTGCCGCACGACGGGCGACAGGCGACAGGCGCCGTGGGAGCGGAACAGGCGGGGCGGCGGCTGGCGGCGCGCCGCCCCGTGTCACCAACGCGCCTCGCGGGTGTCGTGCACGGGTCTCTACCGTAGCGGGCGGCCGCGGGTGAAGATGGGCGCGCGATCATCACCCGCGCCGACCCGCACAGGAGATTCCGTTGCCGAGCCGAAAAGCCCTGATCCGACGCCCTGACCCGCGCCTGGCCGAGGGCTTGGTCACCCACATCGAGCGCCGCCCCGTCGACGCGGCGGCTGCGCTCGCACAGTGGGAGGCCTATGCGGACGCGCTGCGCCGGCACGGCTGGGAGACCGTCGAGACCGAGGCCACCGCCGACTGCCCCGACTCGGTGTTCGTCGAGGACACCGTGGTGATTTTCCGGAACGTGGCACTGATCGCCCGCTCCGGGGCTGAGACGCGCAGGCCCGAGACGGTCGCGGTCGAGGAGTCCCTGGTACGGCTCGGCTGCTCGGTGAACAGGGTGCGGGAGCCCGGCACCCTCGACGGCGGCGATGTGCTCAAGATCGGCGACACGGTCTACGTGGGCCGTGGCGGACGCACCAACGCCGCCGGGGTCCAGCAGTTGCGGGCCGCGTTCGAACCGCTCGGCGCGCGTGTGGTGGCCGTCCCCCTCTCGAAGGTGCTCCATCTGAAGTCGGCCGTCACGGCGCTGCCGGACGGCACCGTGATCGGCTACGAACCGCTGGTGGACCAGCCCGCGCTGTTCCCCCGGTTCATGCCGGTGCCCGAGGAGGCAGGGTCCCATGTGGTGCTGCTCGGCGGCGGCAAGCTGCTGATGGCGGCGAGTGCCCCGAAGACGGCGGAGCTGTTCACGGATCTCGGCTACGAACCGGTCCTCGTGGACATCGGCGAGTTCGAGAAGCTCGAAGGCTGCGTGACCTGCCTCTCCGTTCGCCTCCGTGACCTGCACTCCTGACCTGCTGTAACGGCATATAACGGACGCGGGCTTGGCCGTCGGCCGACCGTGTGCTTAACCTACGGTTTCGTAACCTACGAAGCCGTAGGTAGCCACCCCCGCCCCCATGCGGTGGATCACCTGCGGCTGCCCGCCCTGCTCACTCCCCGAGCGGTTTCGAGCACTCTCCGCGTCCCCAGGAGCACCCGTGACGATCACCTCTCCCCACCTCGGCAGTTCGGAAGCCTGGACGGACGCCCGGCTGCTGTACGCCCTGGAAGAAGTGGTGGAGAAGGAGCTCAACCGGCATCTGAAGGCCGCCAGGGACTGGATGCCGCACGAGTACGTCCCGTGGGGCGACGGTCGGAACTTCCCGGGCTTCTTCGAGGACGGCGAGGCGTGGGACCCGAGCCAGTCCAAGGTGACCGACATCGGCAGGATCGCCCTCGTCGTGAACCTGCTCACCGAGGACAACCTGCCGAGCTACCACCACGAGATCGCCTCGCTCTTCGGCCGGGACGGCGCCTGGGGCACCTGGGTGCACCGCTGGACGGCCGAGGAGGGCCGGCACGGCATCGTGATGCGCGACTACCTGCTCGCCTCACGCGCGGTCGACCCGGACAAGCTGGAGCAGTTCCGGATGGCGCACATGTCCGAGGGCTTCGAGTCCGACAACCGGCACTCGATGCTGCACTCCGTCGCGTATGTCTCCTTCCAGGAGCTGGCGACGCGGATCTCGCACCGCAACACCGGCCACCAGTCGGGCGACCCGGTGTGCGACCGGATGCTGGCGCGGATCGCCACCGACGAGAACCTGCACATGGTCTTCTACCGGAACCTGCTGAGCGCCGCCTTCGAGCTCGCGCCCGATCTGACGATGCAGGCCGTGCGCGATGTGGTGGTCGGCTTCCGGATGCCCGGACATGGAATGCCGGGTTTCGAGCGGGCCGCGGCACAGATGGCGATCGGCGAGATCTACAACCTGCGTATCCACCACGACGATGTGCTGCAGCCGGTGCTGCGCTTCCTGAAGGTGATGGAGATCGACGGTCTCGGTCCCGAGGGCCGCAAGGCCCAGGAGGAGCTGGGCTTCTACATGGGCGGTCTGGACGCGGAGGCCCGCAAACTCGACGAGAAGCTCGCGGCGCGCAAGGCGCGGCTGGCGGCCCGTGCGGCGGGCTGACTGACCCACAGCACGAACCGTCACCGGACCGGACCGCCTGGGGTCACCAGGCGGCCTCCCGGTAATCCTTCAGGAACACCCCCGACACCGGGTCCCCCGCCTCGCCCCGCACGATCGGGTCGTACACCCGAGCGGCACCGTCGACGATGTCCAGCGGCGTACGCGTACCGACCGCGGCGATACGCGCCTTGCGCGGGGCCGGGTTCTCGTCCGTGATCCAGCCCGTGTCCACACTGCACATGTGGACGCCCTGGGCGGCGAGTTCGGCGGCGCTGGTGCGGGTGAGCATGTTGAGCGCTGCCTTGGCCATGTTGGTGTGCGGATGTCCGCCGGTCTTGTTCCGCACGGCGAAACGGCCCTCGACCGCCGAGACGTTGACGATGTACCGGCGCGGGTGCGGTGAGGCGAGCAGCAGCGGCAGCAACCGGTCGCAGAGCAGCGTCGGCGCCAGGGCGTTGACAAGCTGGGCCTCCAGGATCTCGGCCGGGTCGAGCTCGCCGATGCGGGCGGACCACGAATTGACCGGGGACGGGTCGGGCAGCAGCCCGGCCTCGTCCGTGCCCGCCGTGTCCAGCGCGCCATCGGCGCCCCTGTCCGCGAGCACCAGTTCGAGGGAGCCGGACGGCGCGCCTATCGCCGCCGCCACGGCGTATCCGGGCGCGGCAAGCGCACCGGGCGGCGGTGAGCTCCCCTCAACCGCGGCGAGCAGGGCGTAGGACTCGGGCGGTCTGCGTATCGTTTGGGCGGCGTTGTTGACCAGGATGTCCAGTGGCCTGCCGTCGGCGTGGAGCAGCTCGCACAGACCGAGCACCTGGCGCGGATCCCGCAGGTCGACGGCGGCGACGGTGAGCCGGTCGAGCCATCGCTCGCTGCCTTCTGCGGCCTCGAAGCGGCGCAGGGTGTCCTGTGGGAAGCGGCTGGTGACGGTCACCTCGGCGCCGTCGCGGAGCATCATGAGCGCCAGTTGGAATCCGATCTTCACCCGCCCGCCCGTGAGCAGCACCCGACGGCCGGTCAGGTCGGCGCGCATGGTGCGCCGGGCCGCGTTGTCCCGGGCGCAGGAATGGCACAGGCGGTGGTAGAAGGCATCGGCCCGGCGGTACGGCGACTTGCAGACGTAGCAGCGCCGGGGTTGCAGGAACTCACCCGGGCTGCCCTCGCGCATCGCCAGCGCGGTGTCCTCACGCCGGTCGAGCGCACCGGTCGCGGTGGCGGCGCTCAGCACCGCGTCAGCGTCGGCGCGTGCCTGCCGGACGGCCTTGCGCCGCTTGTTGCGGCTCTCCTTCGCGAAGGACGCGGCGAGTTCCTCGCCGCGCATGCGCTGAGGGTCGTCCAGGGGCAGTGCTCGCAGTCGTCCGACGACGCCGGCGAAGACCGCCAACTCCTCGTCCGTGATCCGGTGTGTCATGCCCGTCGATCGTAATGAAGCGCTCCGGTCCTCGGCATCACGTTATTGCGGCCTCCGGCTTGCGGCCGAGCACGGCGCCTCCTGGTCACCGCCCGTACCCGCTACCCGCGTCGCCGGTTCTCCGCCCGGCGCAGCCGTCCCCGCTCGTTCTCCGACAGACCGCCCCACACACCGAACCGCTCATCGTTCGCCAGCGCGTACTCCAGGCACGCCACCCGTCCTTCGCAGGCTCCGCAGAGCTGCTTGGCCTCGCTGGTGGAGGACCCGGGGGCGGGGAAGAACAGCTCGGGGCCCACCTGGGCGCACAAGGCCGATTCCTGCCAGGCCAGTTCGTCATCGGCGCTGGTAATGGTGGCGGTCATCGGCGTAGTCGTGGTGTTGATCGGCATGTCCAACACGTTGCCGGGTCTCGATAAACAACACATCAATGAGCCCTCAACGAGCCGGCTGCCATCATGCACTCCGGCCACCCAACGGGAACCTAGCGCGCGGGTGTCGGGCCTCGCGAAGCTTTCGCCTCCACGGCGCGCCGTGTGCTTCCGGCCCCGCGCGCGGTCTGTGCCGGTCACCCGTCACGGTGGTGCTGCCGTCTGCCGCCACCGTGCCCGGGCTCGCCTACGGCAGGGTGGATCCATGCGCTTGCGGATCATTCCCGTCACCTTCGCCGCCCTACTCTCCGCCACCGGCTGTGTCTCCGTGTCCGGCACTCCGCACTCCCCCGTACCGAGCGAGGCCACGGATCCGGCAGCCGCCGACGCCCAGGAGACGGCGGCACCATCGCCTGTACGCCCGCCGACGCGTGAGGAGCTCGCGAGTACCGCTCCCGAGCAGCGGGCGTCCGCGGACCTGGGCGGTGCCGCGGATTCAAAGGCCAGGGGTGCGACAGCCGGGAGCGGCTCTGCCCGGCACCCCCACAGGTTGCCGCCACGCCACGCGGCACAGCCCGCCCCGCCGCGGCGCGGCCCGGCCGAAGGACGTCCTCCTCGGACCGGTGCAGAGGACGAAACCCAAGGTCCCCGGCCCGGGCCTCGTCCGGGCTACGGCATGCGCAATCTGTGCGAGGAGTCCGACGGGGTCACGGACCCGGCTCTGACGGCCCTGTGCCATCAGACCTACGGCCGTTGACTCACTGGCGCCGAGACGGCGTCCGTGTGCTCCAGGCAGGACCTCCTGTCGACCGCGTACGGTCCGCGGCCTGAGGGCGGTCCGGAGGACGGCGCCACGCCGCGGAACGGCTCAACTCTCGCGTTTGGCCCGGCTCGGCTGCACTCGCTTCGGCTCGCCCGGCATCTTGGGGTACTCCGGGGGGTAGGGGAGGTCGCCGAGTCCATGGTCCGCCTCGTCGCGGCGGGCCAGTTCCAGCAGGGTGTCCAGGCTGAAGCGGTGATCGTCCATGTCGGCGTGGACATCGCCGACTTCGGCGTACCGCGCGGGCATGGTCGTGATGTCGAAGTCCTCGGGCACGGCGGCGTCGATCTCCTCCCAGCGCAGCGGTGCGGAGACCGAGGCGTTCGGGCGGGGGCGTACGGAGTAGGCGGAGGCGATGGTGCGGTCGCGGGCGGTCTGGTTGTAGTCCACGAAAATCCGCTCGCCGCGCTCCTCCTTCCACCACTTGATGGTCACCCGGTCCGGCATACGGCGCTCCAGTTCGCGTCCGCAGGCGATCGCGGCCCGCCGCACCTGGGTGAAGGTCCAGCGCGGTTCGATGGGGACGAAGACATGCAGCCCTCGGCCGCCCGAGGTCTTGGGCCAGCCGCGCAGTCCGGCCTCGTCCAGGACGCCGCGCAGCTCGTGGGCGGCGCGGACGGCGTCGGCGTAGCCGGTGCCCGGCTGGGGGTCGAGGTCGATGCGCAGTTCGTCGGGGTGGTCGGTGTCGTCGCGGCGTACCGGCCAGGGGTGGAAGGTGACGGCTCCGAGGTTCGCCGCCCAGATCACCGCGGCGGGCTCGGTCGGGCACAGTTCGTCGGCGGAACGCCCGCTGGGGAAGGAGATGTGGGCGGTGGGGATCCACTCGGGGAGGTACTTGGGTGCGCGCTTCTGGAAGAAGGACTCGCCCGTCACCCCGTCGGGATAGCGCTCCAGGGTGGTGGGGCGGTCGCGCAGGGCCCGGGTGATGCCGTCGCCGACGGCGAGGTAGTACTCGACCATGTCGAGCTTGGTGTAGCCGCGCTCCGGGAAGTACACCTTGTCCGGATTGGACACACGGACGGTCCGGTCCCCTACTTGCAGTTCCACTGCTGCGGCCATGTCCGCCACCCTAGGCCGCGTCGACTTCCCCGCATACCAGACATACCGGACAATCACCCTATGGATCTGCCGGTGATGCCCCCCGTGAAGCCCATGCTCGCCAAGTCCGTGGCCAGGATTCCGCCCGGGATGCAGTACGAGGCAAAGTGGGACGGCTTCCGTGCGATCGTCCATCGCGACGGTGACGAGGTCGTGATCGGCAGTCGTACCGGGAAGCCACTCACGCGCTACTTCCCCGAACTGGTCCTCGCACTGCGCGCCAACCTGCCCCGGCGCTGTGTGATGGACGGTGAGATCGTGATCGTGTACGAGGACCGGCTGAACTTCGACCGGCTCACCGAGCGCATCCACCCGGCCGACTCCCGGGTGCGGATGCTTGCCGAGACCACCCCGGCCGCCTTCGTCGCCTTCGATCTGCTCGCACTCGGTGACCGGTCCCTGCTCGACACCCCGCTTGCGGAGCGCCGCTCTCTGCTCACCGAGGCACTGTCCGGCGCCCGCGAGCCGGTGCACCTGGCTCCCGCCACCACGGACACGGCGGTCGCGGCGGAGTGGTTCGACCGCTACGAGGGTGCGGGACTCGACGGGGTGATCGCCAAGCCGCTCGATCTCCCCTACCGGCCGGACGCACGGCTGATGTACAAGATCAAGCACGAACGCACGGCGGATGTCGTCGTCGCGGGCTACCGCCATCACAAGAGCGGCCCGGTCGTCGGCTCGCTGCTGCTGGGTCTGCACGACGCCGACGGCGTGCTCCAGCATGTCGGGGTGTGCGCCGCGTTCCCGATGAAGCGCCGCGAGGAACTGGTCGCGGAGCTGGAGCCGTTGCGGATGGACGACGCGTCCGAGCACCCCTGGGGGCGCTGGTCGGAGGAGTCGGCGCACGAGTCGGCCAGGCTCCCCGGCGCCCCGAGCCGCTGGTCGGGGAAGAAGGACCTGTCGTGGGTGGCGCTTCGTCCGGAGCGGGTGGTGGAGGTCGCGTACGACCATATGGAGGGCGACCGCTTCCGCCATACCGCCCAGTTCCGGCGGTGGCGGCCGGATCGCACTCCGGACAGTTGTACGTACGCCCAGCTGGAGGAGCCCGTACGCTACGACCTGTCCGAGGTTCTGTCCGGTGGGGACTGACCGGCTGACCGGCCTGACCGGGGTGCCCCGTCCCATCCGTGCCGGGAGCGCTGTAGCAGCAATCAAGGGGCGGCGGCAAATGGTTGCAGCAATAAGACATCCCGGCGGGCAAACCATGAAGCCCGTCCGGTACGTATAGAGAGCGACAACGCCGCGCCCGGCCCACCCGGCGCACCTCTCAGCAAAGGACCCCTCTCGTGACCGCGTCGAACCTCGTCCCCGTCCCGATCCCCGACGGGGTCGCAGCCCTGATCGGGTCCTGCATGCCCCTCGGCGTCCTCCAGGCGGAGATCGAGGCCGAATGCGCGGCCCGCGAGGCACGACGGTTCCGCGCCCCGTTCTGCACCGAGGACCAGGCCGACCGCGAGCACGCCCTCGCCGCCCTGGCCAGGGCCAACAAGGTGCTGGCGGCCTACAACCCGGGGCTGGTGCTGCGTCCGGGCCGGGGTTTCTGACCTTCCCGCGATGTCGGCCCGCTGCCGCGGAACGCACGGCGGTACGCCTGCGGGCTGGTGCCCACCTGGCGCTTGAAACGGTCACGGAAGGCGGTCGGTGAACCGAAGCCGACCTGTGCGGCGATCCTGTCGACAGGGTGAGTCGTGGTCTCCAGAAGGTGCTGGGCCTGCCGGACACGGGCCCGGTGCAGCCACTGGAGCGGTGATGTGCCCATCTGTTCGCGGAAGCGGCGGTTGACCGTGCGGGCGCTCATTCCGGCGTGTGAGGCGATGTCGGCAAGCGTGAGCTCACGTCCGGCGTTCTCCTCCATCCAGCGCAGCAGGGGCTCCAGTGCCGCTCCCGCGGGTGCGGGCGGCTGCTCGTGGACGATGAACTGGGCCTGTCCGCCCTCGCGTTCGAGGGGCATCACCGCGAGCCGGGCGGAGTCGGCGGCGACCGCGGATCCGTAGTCACGGCGGATCATATGAAGACAGAGGTCGAGTCCGGCCGCCGCCCCCGCAGAGGTCAGGAACTGACCGTTGTCGACGTAGAGGACGTCCGGATCCACCTCGATCCGCGGGTACGTCCGCGCGAGTTCAGCCACCCCGAGCCAGTGAGTGGTGGCCCGCAGGCCGTCGAGCAACCCGGCGGCCGCCAGAACGAAGGCGCCGACGCAGACCGAGGCGATACGGGTGCCGCTCGCGGCGGCTGCGCACAGGGCGCCGACCACCGCCGGGCTCACCGCCGCCGAGGGGTCGGCACAGCCCGGCACGATGATCGTGTCCGCTTCGGCGAGTGCTTCCAGCCCCCAGCGGGCCCAGATCGTGAAGTCGCAGGCGTCGACCTCCCGGTCCGGAGCGCAGACCCGGACCCGGTACGCGGAGCGGCCGTCGGGCAGGCGGGCCCGGCCGAATGCCTCGACCGGGGTGGACAGATCGAAGGGGATGACGCCTTCGAGGGCGAGTACGGCCACCGTGTGCATGGCCACAAGGTAGGTGATGGCCGGATTCTCGTCAGCGCCGGCAGGCAGGGTCGGGGCGTGCTCCCGTCGCGTGGCCGGGCGGTGACAGCCGCGGAACAGGTGTCGTGGCTGCCTGGCGGGAATCCGTTGAGAACTGGCATTCACGCCGCTGTCGCGCTCCGTGCACCCGCCGCTAGCTTCGCCCCGTGACCAGATTCCTTCTCATCGTGCATGTGCTGGCGGCGATCATCGCCATCGGACCCGTCACCGTGGCCGCGAGCATGTTCCCCGCGGCGGCGCGGGGGGTCATCGCCGCACCCGACGACGAGCGCGGTCAAGCGGTACTGCGCAACCTGCATCGCGTCTGCCGGGTGTACGCGATCGCCGGTGTCGTCGTTCCCGTCTTCGGTATCGCCACGGCCGGCAGCCTCGGAGTGCTCGGGGAGCCTTGGCTGATCGTGTCGATGCTGCTGACCGCCGGCGCCGCCGCCGTGCTCGCCGCGCTGGTGCTGCCGCGGCAGAGCGCGATCCTGGCGGCACCGGCGCGGATCGCGGACACCAAGCGGCTCGCCATGTACACCGGAGTGTTCAACCTTCTCTGGGCCACGGTCACTGTCCTGATGATCGTGCGGCCCGGGTCGACGACCAGCGCCTGACCGGCGAACCAGGGGTCATCGGGGGCTCGCACCCCCTGGACGCTCACACTTCCGAGTCCTCGAAGGTGCCGTCCACGTACACCCAGTCACCGTCGCGGCGCTCGAACCGGCTGCGCTCGCGCAGCGCTCCCGGTGCGCCGCCGTGCGTGTAGTGGGCGGTGAAGGTGACGGATCCCGTGCTGTGGAACATGCTGCCGTCCGCCGTCTCCAGGATCTCCAGGCCGCTCCAGCGCATCTCCTGGTCGAACTCAACGGACGCCGGGCGGGTGGTGGGATGCCAGGTCCGCAGCAGATAGGGCTCGTCGCGTACGACGAAGGCGCTGTAGCGCGAGCGCATCAGCAGTTCGGCCGTCGGAGCGGTGGCCTGTCCGCTGTGGAAGCGCCCGCAGCAGGCCGCGTACGAGGCCGCGAGCCCGCAGGGGCACGGTGAGTCGGCGGTGCGGGAGGTACGCGCGGGGCGGCTGGTACGTCGGGCCATACGCCCATTGTGCCGTGTGAGCCGCTCTCGGAAGTGACAGCGCCGCGAAACGGGGAACGGTAGAGGGAGGCCTACGGCAGAGGGCGGTCGCGGTATGAGGCTGACGATTCTGGGCGGCGGCGGCTTCCGGGTGCCGCTGGTGTACGGAGCGCTGCTCGGCGAAGGCAGTGGCGACGACCGTAGCGGTAGCGGGGTTGGCGGCGACCGGGGCGGGAGCAGCCGGATCACCCATGTCACCCTGCACGATCCGGACGCCGCCCGGCTCAGCGCCATCGCGAGTGTGCTGGCCGAACAGGCATCAGGGGTCCCGGACGCCCCGGCCGTCACCGTCAGCACCGACCCGGGCGCCGCCCTGCGGGGCGCCGACTTCGTCTTCTCCGCGATCAGGGTGGGCGGCCTCGAAGGCAGGGCCGTTGACGAGCGGGTCGCACTCGCCGAAGGGGTACTGGGCCAGGAGACCGCCGGGGCGGGCGGCATCGCTTACGGGCTGCGGACCGTGCCCGTGGCGACGGACTACGCGCGGCGGATCGCGGCGCTCGCTCCGGACGCCTGGGTCATCAACTTCACCAACCCTGCAGGGCTGGTCACCGAGGCCATGTCCCGGCTGCTGGGCGACCGGGTCATCGGGATCTGCGACTCCCCCGCCGGGCTCGGCCGGCGGGTCGCCCGGGCGGCCGGCGCCGACCCCGAGGAGGCGTGGTTCGACTACGTCGGCCTCAACCACCTCGGCTGGCTGCGCGGGTTGCGGGTGGCCGGGCGGGACCTGCTCCCCCGGCTGCTGGCCGACTCCGAAGCCCTCGGCTCCTTCGAGGAGGGCCGGCTGTTCGGTGCCGACTGGCTGCGTTCGCTGGGGGCGGTCCCCAATGAGTACCTGCACTACTACTACTTCAACCGGGAGACTGTGCGGGCATACCGCTCGGCCGCGCGCACCCGTGGCGCGTTCCTGCTCGACCAGCAGGCCGCCTTCTACGCTGCTCCCTCCCTCAAGAGCTGGCAGGCGACCAGGTCCGAGCGTGAGGCGACATACATGGCGGGCAGTCGCGAGGTGGCGGGGGCGGGCGAGCGTGCGGCGGACGACCTCGGCTCCGGCGGCTACGAGCAGGTGGCCCTGGCTCTCATGCGCGCCATCGCCCGCGACGAGCGCGCCACCCTCATCCTCAACGTGCGCAACCGCGGCGCCCTTTCGGAGCTGGACGCGGACGCCGTTATCGAGGTGCCCTGCCTGGTCGACGCGAACGGCGCCCATCCGTACGCGGTCGACCCGCTGCCCCCGCACGCGGCCGGACTCGTCACCACGGTCAAGTCGGTCGAACGCGAGGTGCTCACGGCGGCGGCCGGCGGCTCACGCGCGGCCGCCGTAAGGGCCTTCGCGCTGCATCCGCTGGTCGACTCCGTCGCCGTCGCCCGCCGCCTTGTGGACGGCTACACCCGGCAGCATCCCGGCCTCGCCTATCTCAACCGGAAGTAGGTGTCCGTCCGATGCACGACGAACGCGCGAGGATCGAGCAGCGCGTGGAACGCGTACTGGAGCAGCGGATCCGGCCCCTGATCCACTCGGCCGCCGTGCCGCTGACCGTCGAGTCCTGGCAGGTGCCGGACGAGCCGGTGCCGTTCGAGCAGGTACAGGACGCGGTACGGAACGCGGAGTTCACGCCCTTCGCCATGGGCACGCCCTGGGGCCCGCCCTGGGGCACCACCTGGTTCCGGGTGCGGGGCGAAGTGCCCGCCGACTGGGCAGGACGCAGGGTGGAGGCATGGTTCGACCTGGGCTTCGTCAGCAGCTGGCCGGGCAACCAGGCGGAGGCACTGGTGCATCTGCCGGACGGCACCCCGCTCAAGGCGGTCAACCCGCAGAACCAGTACGTCCCCGTCGCCTCGCCGGCGAGCGGTGGCGAGCAGGTCGCCTACCTCATCGAAGCCGCGTCGAACCCGGACATCCTCGCCGACCGCTTCCGCCGCCCCACCCCGATGGGCGACAAGCGCACCGCGGGCCGGGACCCTCTCTACACCTTCGCCCGCGCCGACCTCGCTGTACTCGACGAGGAGGTCTGGCACCTGTCCCTGGACACACAGGTGCTGCGCGAGCTGATGCTGGAGCTCGCCGAGCACGATCCCCGCCGGCACGAGATCCTGCACACCCTGGACCGGGCACTCGACCGGCTCGACCTGGACGACATCCCGGGCACGGCCGCCGCTGTCCGCGCCGTGCTCGCACCCGCTCTGGCGTCACCGGCGCACGCCGGCGCGCACACCCTGTCGGCCGTCGGGCACGCGCATATCGACAGCGCCTGGCTGTGGCCGATCCGCGAGACCAAGCGGAAGGCCGCCAGGACCTTTGCCAACGCCACGGCCCTGGCGCGGGAGTACCCGGAGTTCGTCTTCGCGTGCTCGCAGGCACAGCAGTACGCCTGGGTGCGCGACAACCACCCGGGGGTGTGGGCCCGTATCGAGGAGGCGGTGAAGCGCGGGCAGTGGGCGCCGGTCGGCGGTATGTGGGTGGAGGCTGACGGCAATCTTCCGGGGGGCGAGGCACTGGCGCGCCAGTTCGTGCATGGCAAGCGCTTCTTCCTCGATGCCTTCGGGGTGGAGACGGAGGGTGTGTGGCTGCCCGACTCCTTCGGCTACACGGCCGCGTTCCCGCAGCTCGCGAAGCTCGCCGGGATGAAGTGGTTCCTCACCCAGAAGCTGTCCTGGAACCAGAGCAACAAGCTGCCCCACCACACCTTCTGGTGGGAGGGCATCGACGGCTCCCGGATCTTCACCCACTTTCCGCCGGTGGACACCTACAACGCCGTTTTCTCCGGGCGGGAGTTGGCCCATGCGGTCCGCAACTACCAGGAGAAGGGCCGGGGTACGCGCTCGCTCGCCCCGTTCGGGCACGGTGACGGAGGGGGCGGCCCGAACCGGGAGATGCTGGAACGGGCTCGGCGGCTGGCCGATCTGGAGGGCTCGGCGAAGGTCGTGATCGAGCACCCGAACGCGTTCTTCGCGGCGGCCCAGGCGGAGTACCCGGACGCCCCGGTCTGGTCGGGCGAGCTCTACCTGGAGCTGCACCGGGCCACCTACACCACCCAGGCACGCACCAAACAAGGCAACCGCCGCAGTGAACACGCCCTGCGAGAGGCGGAGTTGTGGGCGACAGCGGCGGCGCTGCGGGTGCCCGGCTACGCGTATCCGTACGCGGAACTCGACCGGCTGTGGAAGACGGTGCTGCTGCACCAGTTCCATGACATCCTGCCGGGCTCCTCGATCAACTGGGTGCACCGGGAGGCAGAGGAGGAGTACGCCCGGGTCGCGGCGGAGCTCGACGCCCTGACGGCACAGGCGCTGGAGGCTGTGGGTGGGGCGGGGCCGCTGGAGGTGTGGGCGTACAACGCCGGCCCCCGGCCGCGTTCGGAGGTGGTGCGGGTGCCGTCCGCGCTGGCCGGGGCACTCGACCCCGGGCTGCCGCGCCTGTCGGACGGCGCGGTCGCGGTGCGCGTGGAGGTGCCTGCTTCGGGCTGCGCGCCGGTGGCGGCGGGCGCGCGATCCGCGCCGCCGCCGGTCAGGGTGATCGGGCGTCAGATCCTGGACAACGGGCTGGTACGGGTCGAGTTGGCGGATGACGGCACCTTCGCCTCCGTCCGCGATCTGCTCGCGGACCGCGAGGTGCTCGCTCCGGGCAGCCGGGGCAATCTGCTGCGGCTGCACACGGATCTCCCGAACTACTGGGACGCCTGGGACATCGACAAGCACTATCTGGGGCAGTGGAGGGACCTGTTGGAAGGCCCGGTGGTCGCGGTCACCGAGAGCGATCCGCTGCTGGGCGAGCTGCGCGTGGAACGGGCGTTCGGCCGGGGCTCACGGATCACGCAGACCGTGACCGTACGGGCCGGGAGCCGGCGGATCGACATCGCCACCGATATCGACTGGCACGAGAAGGAGAAGATCCTCAAGGCGGCCTTCCCACTCGATGTGCGGGCCGACCGGTCAACCGCGGAGATCCAGTTCGGGCATGTGCACCGGCCCACCCACACCAACACGAGCTGGGAGGCCGCCCGTTTCGAGGTATACGGGCACCGCTGGGTGCACGTCGGCGAGTCCGGCTACGGTGTCGCGCTCCTCAACGACGCGACATACGGCCACGATGTCTCCCGTACGACGCGGGAGGAGGACGGCGGTACGACCACCACCGTACGGCTCAGCCTGGTGCGCGCCCCCCGCGTGCCGGACCCGGACGCCGACCAGGGCACGCACCGTTTCACCTACTCGCTGCTGCCGGGTGCGACGGTCGAGGACGCGATCGCCGAGGGCTACGCTCTCAACCTCCCGCTCAGAATCGGCCCCGGCGGTGCGCCGGTGCCACCCGTCGTCACCACGGACGGGCCGTCGGCCGTCGTGGAGGCGGTGAAGCTCGCCGACGACGGGTCGGGCGATGTGGTGGTGCGGCTCTACGAGTCGCTGGGCGGCCGGACGACGACCGTGCTGCGCACCGGGTTCCGCGCGGTACGCGCGATGGTCACGGATCTGCTGGAGCGCCCGCTGGCCGGGCAACCGCCGCTCCCTGCCGAGGAGGACGCGGTGACGGTCTCACTGCGGCCCTTCCAGATCCTGACGCTGCGGCTGGTGCGCGACTGAACTGCCCCCAGTGGATCAAGGGGGTGAAGCAAGGGGGTAGCCAAGGGCCCTCACAGCGTGTGGCGGGCCCGTCGCAAGGGAACGTCAGTGAGGGGTACGGCACCGACAGGGGCCGCGTTTCCGCGGAGGGGGAAGCACATGGGCGGGTATGTGGGCTGGATCCTGGTGATCGCCGTGTTGGCATTGCCCATCGTGCTCGGCCTGACCCGGGAGGTGGGCGTTCTGCGGCGGGTCACCAGAGCGGACCGCGAGATAAGGAAGCTCGCGACCGCTCCGGGCTGGGAACTCGAAGCGCCCCGGCCGGGTGCCCTCCGGGACAGGTTCCTGTACCACTTCGCATGGGTCGACGCGCCCGTCGTCAGGGTTCTGAACGGTTCGCACGACGGCCATGAGGTCACCGTGAGCCGTGCCCAGTTGCTTGAGCAGCGGAGGGGCCTGCACTGGTTCTCGGTGTCCTTCCGGCTCCCCCGCGACTATCCGATGCTGCGCCTGGAACGGGACTGGAGCGGGCGCAAGATGGGGCTCACCGTGCCCCACGGCGTCCTGTACGTGCCCGTCGCCTCCGACGTCCACGCCATCGCGGGGCCCCTGGAGTCGGCGCGGCTGCCGGAACGGCTCCTGCTGCTGGGGGCACCGGCCGTCTCGCTCGCCGGCGGCGAGATCATGTTCCTCTACCACCCGATGCCCGACGTACCCGACCTGCTGGGTCTCGTCACCGAACTGGGCGCGCTTCTCCCCGACATGCTGGAGGTGGCCGAATCGCTGCGGGAGGATCCCGCTGCTCCCGAGGACGCGTCCTGACCGTGCCCGCGTTGGTGTGTTCGTGCGCCCGCCCCGTGGTGTCGGCGCCGACCCGGGCCGGGTTCAGGGTTCACTCGTCGCATGAACACAGCGGAAGTGCTGGCCGATGCCTTCGGACGCGTCCACGAGGCGGTGCATGACGCGGTCGAGGGGCTCGCGGTGGACGACCTGCATGCCCGGCTCGACGGCGGCGCCAACAACATCGCCTGGCTGGTGTGGCATCTGGCCCGGATCCAGGACGACCACGTCGCCGACGCGGCCGGACGGGAGCAGGTGTGGTCGGCCGACGGCTGGTTCGAGCGGTTCGGGCTGCCGTTCGACGCGAGCGCGACCGGCTACGGTCAGACGAGCAGCCAGGTCGCCCAGGTCCGGGTGGAGTCCCCCGAGCTGCTGCTCGGTTACGTCGACGCCGTGCACACGCGGACGCTGGAGTTCATCGGCGGTCTGCGCGGCACCGCCCTGAACCGGGTCGTGGACGAGTCGTGGTCGCCGCCGGTGACCCTGGGCGTCCGGCTGGTGAGCGTCATCGCGGACGGTCTCCAGCACGCCGGGCAGGCGGCTTTCATCCGGGGTGCGCTCAGACGCCGCTGACGGCCCCGGGGTGATCGGCGGGGGCGATCCGGAAGACGAGGCCCTGTGGGGTTTCCTCTCCCGGATCGGTCCCATGGCGATCCAGGCCGGCTCATGCCCGCTGAGGTCCTGTCCCCAGCCGCCCGTCACGGGACATCACCTGATGCGCGCCACTCCCGCATAGCCCGGGATCGGGTCGTCGCCCAGGACCTCCACGACCTCACCCAGCTCGGGATGCCAGTCCGCGGTGAGCGAGACGCCCGGTCCGACCAGTTCGAGCCCGTCGAAGAACCGGGTGAACTCCTCGCGGGAGCGCAGGCGCAGGGTGAGCCCGCGCGCCGTGTACATCGCGCGTGCCTGCGCCGCCTTCTCTGGGTCGAAGTCCCCTGTGGTGTGCGACAGCACCAGGTAGCTGCCGGGCGCGAGCCGGGCGGCCAGCCGGTCCACCAGCGCGTACGCCCCGTCCTCGTCATCCACGAAGTGCAGCAGCGCGAGCATCGACAGGGCGATGGGCCGGGAGAAGTCGAGGACCTTACCCGCCGCCTCCAGGATGGTCTCGGGATCGCGGGCGTCGGCCTGGATGTACTCGGTGGCCCCCTCCGGAGTGCTGCGCAGCAGCGCCTCGGCGTGGGCCAGCACGATCGGGTCGTTGTCGCAGTAGACGATGCGGGACTCGGGTGCGGCCTGCTGGGCTATCTGGTGCAGATTGGGCTCGGTGGGGATGCCGGTCCCGATGTCCAGGTACTGGCGGACGCCGTTGTCGCCGAGCCAGCGCGTGGCGCGATGCATGAAGGCGCGGTTGACGCGCGCCATGTCCCGACCGCGCGGTTCGAGCGCGAGGAGTTGTCGGGCCATCTCCTCGTCCACCGGGTAGTTGTCCTTGCCGCCGAGGAACCAGTCGTACATCCGGGCGGGGTGCGGCTTGCTGGTGTCGATCCGTGCGGCGGCGGGGTCTTGCCCGGTCATCTGGCGTCTCCAGGGGTAGTGGGACATATGACAGTGGGACGAGAGAACTGTACTGAACCGGGCCGTTGTTGATTCGGTGTCAATCGAGCCGGCACACTGACCTGGCCAGTCGCCCCGGTCGGCCGTAAAGAGTCACGTCACGCCGCCGCAACACGTCACACGACATCACATGACGTCACGTCACATCTGTCAGCAGGAAGTCCGCCTGACCGGTTTTCGCTCCATGGATGAACGCGGCGATCTCGCCATGGGTGTAGATGAGTGCGGGACCGTCCGGATCAGCGGACTGGCGCACGGCCACCCTGCCGTCGGCCAGCTTCATGGCCTCCAGGCAGTTGCCGCCGTTGCCGCCGCTCCACGGCTTGTGCCAGCCGTCCGAGCCGAGCTCGCGGGCGGGCATACCGTTGTATATGGGATCCATCACAGCTCCTTGCGAACAGCCCTCAGGATGTCCTTCGTGCGTTGTGCGGTGGCGGCCTGGGCCGCCATGCGGTCCATGACCTCGAGGTGGGACGCCACCTCGGCGCGGGCGTCGAGATAGACCGCGCCGGTCAGGTACTCGCTGTAGACCATGTCAGGCAGCTCGGGCATGGCGAACCTGAAGAGGACGAAGGGGCCGTAGGTGCCGGGGTGCGGTCCGGACGCGAACTCGGCCAACTGGACGGTGATATTGGGGAGTTCGGCGGCCGAAAGGAGCCGGTCCAGCTGATCCCGCATCACCCGAGCGCCGCCTACGGGTCTTCGCAGCACCGTCTCATCCATGATCACCCAGAATCTGGGGGCGTCGGGCCTGGTGAGCAGGTCCTGCCGCGCCATGCGGAGCGTGACATGGCGTTCGACGTCCTCGGCGCTGGTGGTACCGAGAGCTCCGCCGGCCATGACACCGCGGGCGTACTCACGTGTCTGGAGCAGTCCGGGTACGAAGTGGGGTTCGTAGGCCCGGATCAGACTCGCGGCTCCTTCCAGACTGACGTACATGCTGAACCAGTTCGGCAGCACATCATGGAAACGCTGCCACCAGCCGGGCTTGTTGGCGTCCTCGACGAGCCGGGCGAACTTCCCGGCCTCCTCTTCACCGACCCCGTAGGTCCTCAACAGCAGTTGTACGTACGGGATCTTCAGCGCGACCTCTGCCAGCTCCATCCGGCGGATGGTGGCGGGGGCGACATGGAGCACCTTGGCGGCCTCCTCACGCCTCAGTCCCGCCCGCTGCCGCAGCTCCTGGAGCCGCTTGCCGAGTACGACCTGTCCCACAGTGGGGGCGGACCGCGGCTCGCTCACGTCGACCTCCCCAACGCCCTGTCCTCGATGCGACGAGTGTGCCATGAGACTCTGCCCCCGAAACCGGCACTCTGCAATTTTCAGAGTGCCTCTTGCCAAGTGTCATCTCCCGGAGGAGAGTGGCTCGCTGAACCAGTTCACGAGGCTGCCGCGCCCTGCCCGAGGAGAGGCGCGACCGGCGGCACCGCTTCCCCACCGTGAAGGATTGGTCGTGGCACCTGGTAACGCGCTCGGCTCACAGCTCGCCGCCCCCTTCGCCCCGCCGACGGCCGTCCGCCGCTTCGGCCGCTCCGGGTTCGAGCCCCCGGCGCCCCTCAGCGGGCACGGGGCCGCCTCCCGCGAAGGCCGCGAGATCCGTGAAGCCCGCGACCCGCGCGACGCCCGCAAACCCCGCGCTTCGCGCAGAACCCGCAGCAGGCGCAGGAGCCTTGAGGGGCTCGAAGGGGCACGCGAGGGGCGACTCGACATCCCCGCCGGGCTGCCGGCCTCGCTGGGCTGCGACGCGGTCGGAGTGCCCGCGCGGCACGGACTGGGGATGCTCACGCGCCTGCCGCACCCGGGCTGCGTGTTCTCGGACGCCGACTGGTGGTGGTGGATCGTTCCCGAGGGCTCCGATCTGGAGCTGACCTGGCCACTGCCGTCGTACTACTCGCGTGGCGCCTGCGTGCCGACCGAGTCCGCCCGGCTGATCCACTGGCCGGAGGACGCCATCCCTTACACCCCGCCGATCCCGCTCTACCTGATGGTGTGCCAGATCACGGGCACGGCACCCGCGTGGGCGCGCTACGAGCCCAGTCGCGCGCACGAGGCCTGAGGCCTGGGTCGCCCCATTTCGCGGCAGCCGGGTGACTGGCAAGGACAGTTGCCCCCGCAGGTGGAAGGATCGCCGGGATGTCCCGGCAAGCCGCCTACCCACGGGGGTCGCGTTGTCCCTGCTCGCCATCAGTGATCTGCATGTCAATCACCCGGAGAACCGCAAGCACGTCGACAGTCTGCGACCGGCGTCCGACGACGACTGGCTCCTGGTGGCCGGAGACGTCGCCGATCTGGTGCCCGATGTGGAGTGGGCACTGGCGCTGTTGCGCGAGCGGTTCGCCGAGGTCGTCTGGGCTCCGGGCAACCACGAACTGTGGACCGTTCCCGCCGATCCGGTCCAGGCCCGCGGCGTGGAACGCTATGAGCTGCTCGTGGAACTGTGCCGCGGGCTCGGCGTACACACACCCGAGGACCCGTACCCGGTCTGGACGGGGAGCGACGGACAGTCCTTCGCCGTCGCGCCGCTGTTCCTGCTGTACGACTACACCTTCCGGCCGGACGGCACGACCACCCGGGACGAGGCCCTGGACCGGGCCCGTGAGGCGCATGTCGTCTGTACCGACGAGCGCTTCCTGCACCCCGACCCCTACCCCAGCCGTGACGCGTGGTGCCGGGCCCGGCTGGAACTGACCCGGTCGCGGCTGGCGGAGATCCCGCCGGAGCTGCCGACGGTGCTGGTCAACCACTATCCGCTGGTCCGGGAGCCGACCCGGGTGCTGCGGTATCCCGAGTTCGCGCTGTGGTGCGGTACGGAGCAGACGGCCGACTGGCACCTCACGTACCGGGCGCGGGCGATGGTGTACGGGCATCTGCACATCCCGCGTACGACCGAGCACGACGGAGTGCCCTTCCATGAGGTGTCGGTGGGCTATCCCCGCGAGTGGCAACCGCGGGGCAGCGGTCCGGCGCAGCCGAAGCGCGTGCTGGCCTGACTGACGGCGCGCCGCGGGGCGAACGCCGACGATGCCGTCTGCGTCACAGCGGCTGCCGGCACCTGCCCGTACGATCAGGCACCGCCGCGCCGACCGGACGCGGAGCGATATGCCCGAAAGGCCCAAGGTGCCCGATTCTCCCAGCGGTTCCCAGCCGACCGGAGCGCCGGGCGGGACGCAACGCCCCGCCCGTGCCTTCCCCGCCCCCAACGGGATGACCGGGATCGGCATGATCGTGGTCGATCCGGGCGGCCGGATCCTGCTCGGTCTCGGGCATGACGGCCGCTGGGAGCTCCCGGGCGGAAAGGTCGACCCCGGGGAGAACTTCGAGCAGGCGGGCGCCCGCGAACTTGCAGAGGAGACCGCACTCCAGGTCCGCGCGGAAGATGTCTCGGTGGTGGCCATGGTGCTGGACAGCGAACGGGGCATCCCCAGAATCTCGGCCGCGGGTCTGGTCCAGGGTGTCAGGGGCGCGCCCCAGGTCACCGAGCCGGACAAGATCGCGCGCTGGCAGTGGTACGCGCCTGAGGACATTCCGGGCGAACTCTTCGTACCGTCCGCCGGAGTACTGCGCGCCTGGCGACCCGATCTAACACTTCCGAAGGTTCATACGTACTCCTATCCGATTTCTGTTATCGGAGCGGAGGCGGGGCGTCTCCCCTGTGACGGACGAAACAGGCCCGAGCCCAGGAAGTGAGTGGACACAGCGTGAGCAGCGAACGCGAAGCCCAGATGGTCGCGGCAGCACAGGCCGGAAACCAGGAGGCGCAGGACCGGCTCGTCGCCGAGTACCTTCCGCTGGTCTACAACATCACCGGCCGGGCACTGAACGGCCACGCGGACGTGGACGACGTGGTGCAGGACACCATGATCCGCGTGCTCGGCAGCCTGCACACCCTGCGCAGCCCGGACAGCTTCCGCAGCTGGCTGGTCGCCATCACCATGAACCAGATACGCGGCCACTGGCGGGAACGGCGTACGGAGGCGATACCCGGCGGCGGTGTTCTGGGTGACGGGTACGACGTCGTCGACCCGGGAGCCGACTTCGTCGACCTCACCATCCTCCGACTCGGGTTGTCCGGTCAGCGCCAGGAGACCGCCGAGGCCACCCGCTGGCTGGACGAGGACGACCGCGCCCTGCTGTCCCTGTGGTGGCTGGAGGCCGCGGGAGAGCTGTCGCGCGCCGAGGTCGCCGACGCCATGGAGCTGACGCCCCAGCACACCGCGGTGCGGGTGCAGCGAATGAAGGCCCAGCTCGAGGCGGCGCGGGTGGTGGTCCGCGCCCTCGACGCCCAGCCGCGCTGTGTGCTGCTCGAGCCGATCGTCGCTTCCTGGGACGGCATACCCTCGGCCCTTTGGCGCAAGCGCATCGCCCGTCACGCCCGCGACTGCACGTCCTGCGCGGGCCACTGGTCGAACCTGGTGCCCGCCGAGGGCCTTCTGGTGGGCCTCGCCCTCGTCCCGGTCGCGGCGGCACTCTCCGGCAAGGTCGCCGCACCGGGCTTCGCCACCGCGGCCTCCGCGCACACCGCTCACGCCACACACGCCGCCGACACGATCGCCGCGCCACACCTGGTCAGCACGGCCTCCGCCCACGCGGCCCCATCCCGGGCAGCCGGCCGCCGGGGTGACCACTCGGGCGCTGACTCCGCCTCCCCCTCCGCCAGGACCCAGGCCAGGCTGGAACGCGCGAGCCGCCGGCGCCGTACCACGGTCGTCGCGGCCGGGGTCGCCGTACTGGTCGCCGGCGGCGCCGCGGTCAGCATGCTGAACAGCCCCGACCCGAAGGTGGCGGAACCCGCCACGGCCGCAGCCCCGGCCGACAAGCCGCTCCCCTCGGCCTCCGCGAGCCAGTCTCCCTCCCCGACCCCTTCGGTCTCGGCCTCCCCGAGCCCCAAGCCGAGCCCGAGCAAGTCCTCGGCCAAGCCGTCACCAAAGCCGAGCCCGGTCAAGCCCAAGTCGCAGCCGAAGCCCGAGACGAAGGCCCCGGAACCGGAGCCGGCTACCGGGGGCAGCACCGCGGAACAGGTCATCGCCCTGGTCAACGCCGAGCGTTCCAAGGCGGGCTGCGGCCCCGTGAGCAACAACGGCCGACTGGCCGCCGCCGCCACGAACCACTCCGACGACATGGCCGCCCGCGGCTTCTTCGACCACACCAACCCGGACGGCGAGGACCCCGGCGACCGGATCACCGACGCCGGCTACCGCTGGAGCACCTACGGCGAGAACATCGCACGGGGCCAGCAGAGCCCCGAGTCGGTGATGGAGTCCTGGATGAACAGCTCAGGGCACCGCGCCAACATACTCAACTGCTCTTTCAAGGAGCTGGGTGTGGGCATACACAACGGGTCCGGGGGCCCCTGGTGGACGCAGGCGTTCGGCTCGCAGCTCTGACACGTGAACCGTGATCTGTGACGGTCACGGGTGACGAGGGACGGCGACGGGGGGCCGCAACGGCCGGCCCACGGCGCGGCGGGGAGTCGGCGCTCAGCCCTCCCCGCGCTCCCCCACTCCCAGAGTGGCGTCAAGCCAGTCGAACGCCCGCTGGTCGAACAGCGAGCGGTTCCATGCCTGGCAATGCCCCTTCGCCCCGTCCTCGGCCCGGAAGCGTACAAGCGTCCGGGGGCCGCCCAGCGAGTCGAGCAGCAGCTCCGCCTGGGCGGCCAACGGGTCGTCATCGTTCGCGACGACCAGCGTCGGACAGGTGATGCGCCCGGCCACACCGGAAAGCCGGTAGCGGTCCATCTCGATGACGTACTCACCGAGCGAGTCGAGCCCGTGCACCCACAGCGCCCGCTGGACCAGCCGCCAGCGCATCACCGGATCGTCGGCCACCGGGGCCAGGTACGCGTCCAGGACCTCGCGGTCGATATCGGGCAACTGCTCTCTCAGCTCTGGCGGCAGGGGCATCACATCGACGGGGTCGAAGAGTCCGGGGTCGGCGATCAGAGCGGCGACCCGTTGATCGCCCGACACCCCGCGCGGCGCGAGATAGCCCCCGAAGCTCCAGCCCATGACGGCGATGCGTTCGGCGTCGATCTCCGGTCTGCCGCTCGCGTAGTCGATGACCGGGCGCAGCACGGTCTCCCAGTCCGGTCGCATCCGCAGCCCCTGCTGCACCAGCGCCCGCCCCTGGCCAGGGCCGTCGACAAGCAGGCAGGCGTAGCCACGGCGTACCGCGGGCAGGGCGTGGGCCCAGTACATCTCGTGGATGTTGGAGTCGTAGCCGTTGACCCCGACCAGCGTCGGCCGGGCGAGGCCCCGGTCGTCGTCGGGCAGGCAGAGGCAGCCGGGCAGCGTGGTGCCCTCGAACGGAACCTCGACCAACTCCACGGGACGGGGCGCCAGAGCGGCGTATCGACTGAAGCAGTCACGCTCCCGTTTGCAGGCCGCCGCGAGCCGCGGGTCCACCGGTGAGCCGAACAGCGGCTGGTAGGACATGCGGTTGTACGTGGTGGCCCGCCAGAACCCGTCAGCCGCACTCACCCGGTGCCCCTGCGCCGCGCTGTGCTCGGCCGCGGCGGCCACCCGGGACGCGGTGGCCGACCAGGCCCGGTACCAGGAGTCCCGGTCACCGGCGCGGATATGGCCGGCTGTCGTCGCGCACTCGCCGTACTCGGCGCCGCCGCGCCCGATCAGCGTCAGCGCCCGCTCGGCGTGCATCTGGAACAGCGGGTCGTCGAAGAGGTGCATGCGGATCCTCAGGTGGGGGCGAAGGGCGCGGACCGGAGCCCAGTCGATCCTTCACCGGCCAAGGGCCACATGCCCGAGGCGCGCCGTGTGCGGGGCCAACCGGGTCGCGCCCGCGCAGGGCGCGCGTCCGGCGCCCCACACGGGTCCCGCCCACCACGACTCGCCCCGCATACGGGCGAATCCGGGCCCGTACTCAGACTGGAACGCCATCTTCCGGAAACCTGCACATTGAACACTCAACCAATGCGGGGATGTTGAGCACCGCTCGGCACCCCCGGCCCGCTTGGCGCCGTGGCTGGCCATTGGGGCGGAAGTGTCCGGTCCGGCGCCCTGCCTCCGGCCGCCCCGGGAAGAATTCATCCCGTGAAGCTTGTGTAGAAGTCGCCACCAATAAGTGGACGCGCCTGCACGCAAATTCAATTCCGTGACCGACCGGGGGCCCGAGACGCGTTCACTGATTGGCTGCGCGGTGACTCCACGTGCTTTGATCAACCGCATCGCGGGAGTGACGCCAAAGGTTGGCGATGAATCGGGAATCCGAGGCGCAGACACACTCGCGGCAGCGGCCGGTGCATTCCCGGCGGGGCCCGGCCGTGGCCTTTTTGAGAAATATCCACCTTGAAGGGAAACTCGATCATGGACTTCACCCCCCAGGTTGAGACCGCGGAGATCTCCGACGCCGACCTCGACAACGTGTCCGGCGGGCTGCACAGCGCCGTCGTCAGCGGTGCCGCGGGCAACCTGACCTCCACCCTCGACTCCGTCGCCCCGGTCTCCGGCCTCGTCGGTACGGTCGTCGGCACCGTCGAGGGCGCCACCGGCCTCAACACCGGTGCCGTCACGGGCCTGGTCGCCGGTCTCTGAGCCGGTCCGTGTGAGCCCCGGAACCGTTTACGTTCCGGGGCTTGCCGCAGTTTCCCGTAATTCTTCGAGCTTGTTTCCGACTTGCACTTGTGCACGCGAGGGAAGAGTCACGTGCAGTTTCGCCAGAAGGCACTTTCCAAGCTGCAGTCGCCCGAGGAAATCGATCTCCCGGTGCGATTTGCCAGGCCACAGGGCTGGCTCGTCCTGAGCGTCACCGTTGTCGCAATGGCGGCGGCTTGTGTCTGGGCGGTAAAGGGTTCCGTTTCGTCCACCGTCAGCGCACCCGGGATTCTTACGCATGCCCAGGGCAGTTATGTCCTCCAGAGTCCGGTAGGCGGGCAGATCACCGAGGTGCTGGCCGCGGAAGGCAAGCGGTTGCCGGCGGGCGCACCCCTGCTGAAGGTGCGTACGGCGGAGCCGCCAGGAGCGGCCGATTTGGCGGAGCAGGACACGGACGGGGCGAGCTCGGGCACGGACCCGGGTCCGGCGCCGGAGAACGGCGGGACACCGGACAAGGACGAGGACGCCGGCACCGTCATCCGCACCCTCGCCGCGGGCCGGGTCACCGCGCTCGCCGTCGGTATCGGCGCCGTGATCACCACAGGGGCCGATGTGGCGGTCATGGAGCGCGTCGACAAGCCGTCCGCGCCGCTGCGCGCGATGCTCTACGTGCCCCCCGACAACGGCTCGGCGATGCACGTCGGCGCCCAGGTCGACCTCACCGTGCAGTCGGTGCCCGCGCAGCGGTACGGGGTGCTGCGCGGCCGGGTCGAAGCGGTCGGCCGGACCCCCCAGACCAGTCGGCAGATCGCCGGATTCCTCGGTGACGGTCAACTGGCCGACCAGTTCAACCGGCAGGGCCGTCCACTCGCCGTCCTCGTGCGCCTCGAACCGTCGTCCGACGCCCCGTCCGGCTACCGCTGGTCGTCACAGGACGGACCGCCGCACGCACTCGACTCCATGACCCTGCTCACCGGCGCCGTCCGAGTGGCCGATCAGCAGCCGATCGACTGGCTGCTGCCATGAGCCGCACCAGGAACTCACCACCCCGCACCCGTAGCGGCAGCAGCGGCCACGGCCGCCGCCGCGCCAGGTCTGTGCCGCCCGCACCACGAGCGCAGAAGCCCGTCCGCACCCCCACCGTGCTCCAGATGGAGGCCGTCGAGTGCGGAGCCGCCGCGCTCGCCATGGTCCTCGGCCACTACGGCCGGCACGTACCGCTCGAAGAGCTCCGGATCGCCTGCGGGGTCTCCCGTGACGGCTCCCGGGCCGGCAACATCCTCAAGGCGGCCCGCGGCTACGGCCTCCAGGCCAAGGGCATGCAGATGGAGCCCGCCGCGCTGGCCGGGGTCCGCCCGCCCGCCATCCTCTTCTGGGAGTTCAACCACTACGTCGTCCACGACGGCATGGGGCAACGCTTCGGCCGCCGGGGTGTGCACATCAACGACCCGGGCAAGGGCCGCCGGTTCGTCCCGATGGAGGACTTCGACACCAGCTTCACCGGGGTCGTACTGGTCTTCGAACCTGGCAAGGACTTCCGCGAGGGCGGCAGGCGGCCGGGTGCGCTGCGCTCCGTCCCCGCACGGCTGCGCGGCACCACCGGAACCATGGCCGCCGCCCTGCTGGCCAGCCTGCTGCTCGTCGCGGTCGGCGCGGCGCTGCCCGCTCTGAGCCGTACGTACATCGATCAGTTCCTGGTGGGGCGCCAGACCTCGCTGCTCGGTGTGCTGTTCGCCGCCATGGCTGCGATGGTGGCGCTGACGGCCGTGCTCACCGGTCTCCAGCAAGCCAATCTGCTGCGCGGCCGGATCATCGCGTCGACACTGAGCGGTGCCCGCTTCCTCCGTCATCTATTGCGGCTGCCCGTCGCGTTCTTCACCCAGCGCAGCCCCGCCGACCTGGTGCAGCGGTTGCAATCCAACGACACGGTCGCCGAGACCCTGGCCCGGGACCTCACCGCCTTCGGGGTCGACGGGACCGTGGTGGTGCTCTACGCACTGCTGCTGTGGACGTACGACCCTCAGCTCACGGTCGTCGGCGTGCTGATCGCCCTGCTCAACGTGGT
This sequence comes from Streptomyces sp. NPDC127084, assembly GCF_042724175.1. NCBI lineage: Bacteria > Bacillati > Actinomycetota > Actinomycetes > Kitasatosporales > Streptomycetaceae > Streptomyces > Streptomyces sp. NPDC127084. The sequence continues at coordinate 6,429 of NZ_JBHXFA010000034.1, read as the reverse complement.
CGCGATGCGGGTGGTGGTACGCCTTCGGGCGACCCGTACGCAGAAACTGCGCGCCGACAGCGCCCGGCTGACGAACACCTCGTACACCGGCATCCAGCTCATCGAGACCCTCAAGGCCACCGGCGGCGAAGCGGGCTACTTCCGGCGCTGGGCGGGGCAGCACGCCACCACGCTGGAGGAGCAGCAGCGGCTCGGTGTGCCCAGCGCGGCGCTCGCCGTCGTGGCACCGGCCCTCGCGACGCTCAACAGCGCGCTGATCCTGTGGATCGGTGGACTGCGCGCCGTGGAAGGCCATATGTCGATCGGCCTGCTGGTCGCCTTCCAGGCACTGGTGACCCGGTTCACCGCCCCGATCACCCGGCTGAACGGGATGGCGGGCCGCATCCAGGACTTCGCCGCCGATGTGGCCAGGCTCAAGGACGTGGAGAACTTCCCCGCGGACAGCATCTACACCCGCCGCGAGCCGCCCGCGAGCACCCGCAGACTGCTCGGCCATGTCACGCTGGAGAACGTCACCTTCGGTTACAGCCCGCTCGACAAACCTCTCCTCGACGGCTTCTCGCTCGCGGTCGGTCCCGGGCAGCAGGTCGCCCTCGTCGGCGGCTCCGGCAGCGGCAAGTCGACGGTCTCGCGGCTGATCGCCGGCCTCTACAGCCCCTGGGAGGGAACGGTCCGGATCGACGGCCGCCGACTGGACGAGATCCCGCGCGGGGCGTTCGCCGCCTCGGTCTCCTTCGTGGACCAGGACGTCTTCCTCTTCGAGGGAACGGTCAGGGACAACGTCGCGCTGTGGGATCCGTCGATCCCCGATGACGCGGTGGTCGAAGCGCTCAGGGACGCTGCCCTCCACGACGTGGTCGCGCGGCGGCCCGGCGGCATCCACAGCCGGGTCGAGCAGGACGGGCGCAACTTCTCCGGTGGGCAGCGCCAGCGCCTGGAGATCGCCCGCGCGCTGGTGCGCCGTCCCAGCGTGCTGGTGCTGGACGAGGTGACCAGCGCCCTGGACGCGGAGACGGAGCGGCTCATCATCGACAACCTGCGGCGGCGCGGCTGCGCCTGTGTGGTGATCGCCCACCGGCTGTCGACCGTGCGCGACAGCGACGAGATCGTGGTGCTCGCCCGTGGCGCCGTGGTGGAGCGGGGCCGCCATGGAGAACTCGCCGCACGCGGTGGCGCGTATGCCGAACTGGTCAAGGAGCATTGACGTGATCCCCACCGAGCACTCACCGCGGGCCGCCGCCGCTCAGCCGGACGACCCGGTCCTGACGGCGCTCGGCGGGCTCGGCGGACCAGTGGACGGCGACGGACTGCGCAGCCTGCCGCTGGAAGGCCCGCAGGTGCTGTGGCTCATCGTGGACGGCGCACTCGACCTGTTCGCGGTCGATGCCGCCCAGCGGGGCCACTGGCACTTCCTGGGCCGGCTGGAGCGGGGCACCCTGCTGCTCGGCCCCGTCGAAGGCCCCCGGCACACACTGGTGGGCAGGCCGTCGCCTGACTGCGTACTGCGCCGGATCCCGCTGCTGGAGCTGTACCAGCCGCAGGCCTATCCGGAGCCGGGAGCGTACAGCGGGTACGAACAGCGGTACCCCAGCCACTACCGCAGCCAGTACGACAGCCAGGACGGCACACTCAGCCTGCTGGAACACGCCTTCGCACTCGGTGCCGGCCGGGGCCAGCGGGTGCTGTTCGAGGCACCACTCGACGGACGGACCGCGGACGACGAGTCGTCAGCGGGTGACGAGAACGTGCTGTGGCTGCCGGTGTTCCCCGGCAGCGTGCGCTACGGGGCCGAGTACAACGCCGACTCCGCTGCCGACCTGCTGGTGGACGGCGCCCTGTGGCAGCAGATGGTCAACCAGCAGTACCGGCTGCTGTCCGCCGTGGACGGCTGGATCGAGCGGCTGGAGCAGACGCACGAGGACCGGGCAGCCGCCGGGCTGAGGGCGGGCGAGGCGATGCGCCAGGGCGCCGACCGGGCGCTGCTGGACTCCATCGGCCGCTCCCGCGGTACGGCGGCGGCGCGCACGGCGCAGGGAGGTTCCGACGACGCCGTCGACGCCGTGTGCCGGCTTGTCGCCACCGCGACAGGCATCGCCGTGCCCGAAGCCGGGCCATCCGCCGCGGGCGCCGCTCCGGCGTCCGACCGCGGCGGGCCTGTCGAGCGCTTCGCGCTCACCTCCCGGATCCGCACCCGCGCCGTCCGGCTCGACGGCCGCTGGTGGCGGGAGGACTACGGCCCCCTGATAGGCCATCGGGCCAAGTCCGGCGCGCCGGTCGCACTGCTCCGGCGCCGCGGCGGCTATCAGGCGGTCAACCCGGTGACGGGCAGCCGGATGCGTATCACCGAGGACAGCGCGCAGGAGTTCGAACCACGCGCCGTCATGTTCTACCGGCCGCTCCCCGAACTGCCCATGAGTCTCTGGCGGCTGCTGCGCTTCAGCCTGCACGGCACCCGCCCCGACCTGGGAATGCTGGCTGTCGCCGGTCTGGTGACGGTCGCCCTGGGCGCGCTGGTGCCGATCGCCACCGGAAAGGTGCTCGGAGAGTACGTACCGAAGGCCGAGACCAGCCTCATCGTGCAGGTGTCGGTGGCCGTGATGGTCGCGGGCCTGGTGTCGGCCGCGTTCATGCTGCTCCAGAACCTCACCATCCTGCGGATGGAAGGGCGTATCGAGAGCACGCTCCAGCCCGCCGTATGGGACCGGCTGCTGAGGCTGCCGACCCGGTTCTTCGCCGAGCGCTCCACCGGGGAGCTCGCCGGCGCGGCACTGGGCGTCAGCGCGATCCGGCGACTGCTGTCCGGGGTCGGGCCGGTCGTGGTCCAGGCCTGCACCGTCGGGACGATGAACCTGGTACTGCTACTCGTCTACAGCGTCCCGCTGGCGCTGGCGGCGATCGGGCTGCTGCTTGCCATCGGCGTGGTGTTCCTATGCCTCGGGCTGTGGCAGTTGCGCTGGCAGCGACGTCTGGTGGAGCTGAACAACAAGCTCAGCAACCAGGCGTTCCAGACCCTGCGCGGACTTCCCAAGCTGCGGGTCGCGGCGGCGGAGAGCTTCGCGTACGCGGCGTGGGCCGGGCAGTTCGCACGCAGCCGGGAACTCCAGCGGCGGGCCGGCCGGATCAGGACGGTGACGACGGTGCTGGACGCCGTCTACCTTCCGCTGTCCGCCCTCATCATGTTCATGCTGCTGGCGGGCCCGGCGCGCGGCAGCCTGTCCGCCGGTGATTTCCTCACCTTCCACACGGCGGTGACGATGATGCTGGCCTCGGTGACCCAGCTGACCGGCGCGCTGGTGTCGGTGGCGGCCGTACTCCCGATGTTCGAGCAGATCAAGCCGTTGCTGGACGAGGCTCCGGAGGTGCGCGGTACCAGCACCCAGCCCGAGGGCCTGTCCGGGGCGATCGAGGCGCGCGAACTGTCCTTCCGCTACGCCGACGACGGCCCGCTCGTACTCGACGGTGTCTCACTGGCGGTCCGACCGGGTGAGTTCTTGGCGATCGTCGGCCCCAGCGGCTGCGGGAAGTCCACCCTGCTGCGGCTGCTCATCGGCTTCGACAAGCCCGAATCGGGCAGCGTCCACTACGACGGCCAGGACCTCACCGCCCTCGACCAAGCGGCCGTGCGCCGCCAGTGCGGTGTGGTCCTCCAGAACTCCCAGCCGTTCACCGGCTCGATCATGGACTGCATCTGCGGTGCGGAACCGTTCACGCAGGACGAGGCCTGGGAGGCGGCCGAGATGGCGGGGCTGGCCGAGGACATCCGGCGTATGCCCATGGGCATGCAGACCATGATCGCGGGTTCCGGTGCCATCTCCGGCGGTCAGCGCCAACGCCTGATGATCGCCCAGGCCCTGATCCGGCGCCCGAGCATCCTCTTCTTCGACGAGGCGACCAGCGCGCTGGACAACGCGACCCAGCGCGTCGTCACCGAAAGCACCCGGGCCCTGCGCGCCACCCGTGTGGTGATCGCCCACCGCTTGTCCACGGTGCTGGAAGCGGACCGCGTCATCGTCATGTCGGAGGGACGCGTGGTCCAGGAGGGCCGGCCTTCGGCCCTGCTGGCGGACCCCGGCGGACGGCTGCACGAGTTGGTGCGACGGCAGTTGGTGTGAGGCACCACGCCGCGTCGAGCCCGGCAACCGGCCGAATTGGGCGGGGCCGACCAGCATCACTATGATCCGCCGATGATCACAAGAAAGCGACTGGCAGCCGCTCTCTGCGGCGCGTTGCTGGTCACCCTGACCGGCGGCCTGCTCCCGGCCGCCGCCATCGCCGACTCCGGCGGGCCCGACAACCAGCGGGAGGCGAAGGCGAAGGAGCCGCCGAAGGTCGAGCTGGTACTCGATGTGAGCGGTTCGATGCGGGCCAGGGACATCGACGGGCAGTCCCGGATGTCCGCCGCCAAGCAGGCGTTCAACGAGGTACTCGACGCGGTGCCGGACGAGGTGCTGCTCGGGATACGTACCCTCGGCGCCGACTATCCGGGCAACGACCGCAAGGAAGGCTGCAAGGACACCCGCACCCTCTACCCCGTCGGCCAACTGGACCGCACCGAGGCCAAGACGGCCGTGGCGACCCTGGCACCGACCGGGTGGACGCCGATCGGGCCCGCGCTGCTGGGAGCCGCTGACGACCTCGAGGGCGGGAACACCACGCGCCGGATCGTGCTCATCACGGACGGCGAGGACACCTGCGCCCCCCTGGACCCCTGCGAGGTGGCCCGCGAGATCGCGGCCAAGGGCGTCAACATCACCATCGACACCCTCGGGTTGGTCCCCAACGCCAAGATGCGCGCGCAGCTCATGTGCATCGCCGAGGCGACCGGCGGTACATACAGCTCCGTGCAGCACAAGGAGGAGCTGTCCGACCGGGTCAGCCAACTGGTCGATCGCGCGGCCGAGCCCGTGGTCACCCCGGTGGCCACGCGGGGCACGGACCGCTGCGAAGGCGCGCCGCGGCTCGGGGCCGGGCTCTACAGCGACCGTGAGACGTTCGGCCAGCACCGCTGGTACCGGGTGGATGTGCTGCCCGGGCAGGAGTTGCGGGCATCGGTGAGCGTCGCCGCCGACCGTGCCGTCAACCGTGACTACGGTGTGCTGCTGCGTGCCTCTACCGTGCACGGCCGGGAGATCGTACGCGGCGAGGCCGCCGGTGATGGACGCACCGACGTCATTTCGACCGGACTGCGCTACCCGAAGCCGAAGAGCGATGACGAGGACGCCGACTCGGACTCCGATGGCACCGGCGCCGAGCCCGCTGCGGAGACCGTGTGCCTGAGGGTGAGCAACTCCTTCTCCGCGCCGGCCTCCGTCAAGACCTCCCCCGGTCTGCCCGTCGAGCTCACCATCGACGTGGTCGACGGCCCAGACGGCGCCGGAGATGTGGCCTACTTCGGTCTCGGCCGCGGCTGGTGGCTGCTCGGTCTGCTGGCCCTGACCGGCTTCCTGGCCGGACTGCTCTGGGGCTGGATCTCGCGCTGGCGCATCGCCGTCTGGAGGACCAACTGATGCGTACCCGTACCCGTTCCCGTACGCCTTCCCTGACCCGTACCCGCACCCTGCGCGCTTTCTCGGGTGCGCTCGCGGTCTGCGCTGCGCTGTTCGCACTGCCCGGGACCGCCGCTGCCGACACACCCTCGCCGACCGCGTCCGGGGACGTGGACGAAGCCCCGGCGCCGACCGAGGCCGGTACGTCGTTCCGTACCGCGACGGTGGTCCGTCCCGGGCAGCGAGCCACGGCCCCGGCGTCGACTGGTGACTACCTGTACTGGCAGTTCCCCGCCGACGCCGGGGACCGCACCACGGTCAGGGCCACGGTGAAGCTGCCGGACGCGAAGGCCCGGCACGGCGCCCACACCTGGCGGCTCGATGTGTACGACGGGCTGCGGCGCCGTCAGGCCTGCCGCTACGGCGGCGACACCAAGAGCGCGTCCCCCGGCACCGCCTCGGTCGAGTTGTCGTGCGCGCTGCGTACGGTCAGGGCGTGGGCCGAGCCCGCGGCGAACGATCCGCTGCCCGGTGCCTACTACGTGCGTCTGACCGTCGTCACCGCCCCCGCCGAGGACCTGGGTGAGTCCGTCGACACCTCGCTCGAAGTGACCACGGCGGACGCCGGGGCTGCCGCCGACGCGGACGGCTCCCTGGGAGCGCCGCTGGTGCCCGCGTCCGGCCCACGGGTCGAGCCGGACGGCGGCTGGGCCTCCGGCTGGTGGTCCACCCGGCTGCTGTGGACGGCGGGCGGCGCCGTACTGGCGGCACTCGCGGGCATCTGGGGCTACCGCCTCACCCGCGGTAACGGCCGCCCGGCGCAGGTACCCCCGGGAGCCTGAGTGCCGGGGGGGGGGCCGCCCCCCCCCCACCCGGCGTGCCGAGTCCCCCGCGGGCGGGGGCCCCCCCGGGCCGGTCGGGCTGCTGCGGATCGGGTACGAGC
>NZ_JBHXFA010000033.1:19580-53682 GCF_042724175.1 Streptomyces sp. NPDC127084 | reverse complement strand
GGCCTGGCTCCATCACTACAATCACCACCGCCCCCACACCGCAACCGGCGGCAAACCACCCATCACCAGGTTGACCAACGTCCCTGGGCAGTACACCTAGAAGAGCGCGTCGTCCGCCGCTCCGCGTTCGAAGGCCAGCAGCCGCTGCTTGCGGTCGAGTCCGCCGCCGTAGCCAGTGAGACTGCCCGAAGCCCCGATCACCCGGTGGCAGGGCACGATGATGCCGATCGGGTTTCTGCCGTTGGCGAGGCCGACGGCGCGGGAGGCCCCGGGGTTGCCGAGGGCGTCGGCGAGGTCGCCGTAGGAGCGGGTCTCGCCGTACGGGATGGCTCGGAGCCGGGCCCAGACGCTGAGCTGGAACGGGGTGCCTGACAGGTGCAGCGGCAGGTCGAAGTGCGTCAGCCCGCCCGCGAAGTACGCGTCGAGCTGGTGTACGGCCTCGGCGAACGGGCGGGGGTCCGGGGCGCCGAAGGTCTCCTCGGCTGGGCGGTGGCGCTGGCCGGTCATATAGAGGCCGCTCAGTACGGAGTCCGTGGCGACCAGGGTGAGCGGGCCGTACGGGCTGTCGACCACGGTGTGGGTGCGGGTCATGGTGGCAGACTCCGGAAGTCAGGGGATGGGAAGGCGGTTGACGGGGTGGTCGCCGGTAGCCCACAGGTACTGGACGGCGTAGGCGCGCCATGGCCGCCAGGCGGCGGCGCGTGCGGTCAGGGCCGCCGGGGACGACGGGAGACCGAGCTCGGTGGCGGCGCGACGGATGCCGAGGTCGGTCGGGAGGAAGGCGTCGGGGTCGCCGAGTGCGCGCATCGCGATGACCTCGATGGTCCAGGGGCCGAAGCCGGGCAGTTCGGCCAGCCGGGCGCGGGCTTCGTTCCAGTCGCTGTCGACGCCGAGGCTCAGGGTGCCGTCGGCGAGCGCGCCGATCAGTGTGGTGAGGCTGGTGCGGCGGCTGCGCGGGAAGGCCAGGCTCCCGGGGTCGAGCGCGGCGAGCGCCCGCGGTCCGGGGAAGAGGTGGGTGAGCCCGCCCCCCTCGGGGTCGTCCACGGGGGTGCCGTGGGCCGTGACCAGCCGCGCGGCGTGGGTGCGTGCGGCGGCGGTGGAGACCTGCTGCCCGAGCACGGCCCGTACGGCGAACTCCGCGGCGTCGACGGTACGCGGAACCCGTCTGCCGGGGGCCTTGTCGACCAGCGGCGCCAGCCGCGGATCGGCCCGCAGCTGCTCGTCCACGGCGACGGGGTCGGCGTCGAGGTCGAGCAGTCGGCGGCAGCGGCTGATGGCGAGGGTGAGGTCGCGGGAGTCGGTCAGGGACAGCCGGCAGGCGATGTGGTCCGGGCGCGGGGCCAGGGAGACGATGCCGTGGCCGTGCGGCAGCGCCAGCGTCCGGCGGTACGCGCCGTCCCGCCACTCCTCCACGCCGGGCACCGCTGTCGCGGCGAGGTGCCCGAACAGGTTGTCCGGGTTGAGTGGAACCCGGAACGGAAGGCGCAGGGCGAGCACACCCGGGGTGGCGGGGGCTTTCACGCCGTGCCGGACCGCGCGGGCGCGCAGCTCGCTCGGGGAGAGCGCGAAGACCTCGCGCACGGTGTCGTTGAAGCTGCGGATCGAGGAGAAGCCGGCCGAGAAGGCGACTTCGGCCATGGGGAGCGCGGTGGTCTCGATGAGCAGCCGGGCGGTCTGGGCGCGCTGTGCCCTGGCGAGGGCGAGCGGGCCCGCGCCGACCTCGGCGAGCAGTTGGCGCTCGATCTGCCGGGTCGAGTATCCGAGGCGGGTCGCGAGTCCGGGGACTCCCTCGCGGTCGACCACCCCGTCCTGGATGAGCCGCATGGCGCGGGCGACGGTGTCGGCACGGGCGTTCCACTCGGGTGAGCCCGGGCTGGTGTCGGGACGGCAGCGTTTGCAGGCACGGAAGCCTGCCTGCTGGCAGGCGGCGGCGCTGGGGTGGAACACCATGTTCTCGGGTTTGGGCGGGACGGCCGGGCAGCTGGGTCGGCAGTAGATCCCGGTGGTCAGGACCGCCGTGAAGAACCAGCCGTCGAAGCGGGCGTCCTTGGACTGGACGGCCCGTACGCAGCGCTCGGTGTCGGTGTGCATGGCGGGATGCATGGTTCAAGCATCGGCCACGAAGCGGACACCGGCTGGCGGAAATGCGACATCAGCGTTCCACTACCAGGACATCCTGGTTTTGCTCATCAGGCACTGGGGGCGCTCACGCTCTCAGACCCGTGACACGGACCGGCTCCGGCCGACGGTGGCTGTCGGTCGGAGCCGGTCACAAAGGGTTCACGCGCGAGACCTCAGCCGCCCCGCGTCATGCCCCTCGTCCTCAGTGCGCGTCGCCCCCGGCGGCCGGGCCCATCAGCGCGAACCGGGCGCCCTGGTCGTCCACCACGTGGGCGGACCGGCCGAACGGGCTGTCCGACGGCTCGCGGGTCACCGTGCCGCCCAGCTCCCGGACCTTGGCCACCGCGGCATCCGTGTCCGCGACCTTGAAGTACACCAGCGCGTGGGCCGCGAGCTCCGGCGGGTAGTACTCGTTCATCTGCAGACGCCCCGCGACCGGGTACTCCTGGCCCGGCAGCGACCAGAGCTTGAAGTCGAACTCGGCACCCTCGGCGACCTGCTGTCCCGCGTACCCGAAGACCGCCTCGTAGAACGGGTCGACCGTCTCCTTGTCGCGGGTGTAGATCTCGGGCCAGAAGAACGAGCCGGGCACGCCCTGCACCGCGAAGCCCGCCCGGGTGCCCTCCTGCCAGGCCCCGACCACGGCACCACCGGGGTCGCTGAAGAGCAGCTGGGTCCCCACGTCGCCCACCTTGGTGGGTCCGTCGACCACCTTGCCGCCCGCCGCGGCCACCCGGTCGGCCAGGCCCGCGGCGTCGGACGCCGCGAAGTGCAGGTTCCAGGCGGCGACGGGCTCCTGACCGGCCGGAACCGGGAACATCCCGGCCGCGCTCTTACCGTCGTGCCGCGCCTCGTGGTACGAGCCGAACTCCTCACCGGCGTCTTCGAAAGTCCAGCCGAACAACTCGCCGTAGAAGCGCCGCCCCGCCTCCAGGTCCGGAAGCATCACATCCACCCAGCAGGGCGCGCCCTCAACGAAACCGGCCATCAAACTTCTCCCTTGCACCGTCCGTACGGAGCACCCGACGCTAGGCGGGGCGGCTCGAAGCCCACTCGCGCGGCGCTCGCGCCGGGCCTCGCCCGGTGCGGGACTCACGGTGACTGACACGCGCCGGCGGCGCGGCGCGGGCCCGGCCATGGAGAGGTGGATTCACAGGCGCTCTGGCAGGTCCTGGTGTTCGCGTGCGCCTCAGCCGGCGGCCAGGACCTCTCGGGCCGCGCGCTCACCTGATCGCACCGCCCCCTCCATCAGACCGTGCATCCGTGTCGCGGACTCCGTGCTCGCCCAGTGGATCCGGCCCACCGGTTCACGCAGCGCCCTCCCGTAGGCGGTGAGCGCCCCCGGTACGAAGTGGCCGATCATCCCGCCGAGCGACCAGGGCTCGGTGGACCAGTCCGTCTCCAGATACGCGGTAGGGCGGCGTGCCTCCGGGCCGAACCTCGCGGCGAGCTCGTCCAGCCACACCGCGCGTCGCTCCTTCGGCTCAAGACGCCCCATGTGCAGCGCGGCGTCGCCGAACGCATAGCTGCTCAGCACACCCGGCCGGGCGGGGCGTGGTGTCTGGTCGATGCTGACCGAGACCGGTGACTCGGGGGCCAGCGTCTGACCCGACAGGCCCTCGTCACGCCAGAACGGCTGCTGATGGACGGTGATCACCCGCACGACGGCGCCCGGGGGCACCCGCTGGTGCAGATGGCCGTAGGCGGCCGGCAGCGCGGGGTCGAACACGATCCGGCCCGCCATGACCGGTGGCGTGGCCACGATGAGCCTCCGGGCCGCGACAGTGAGCGCGTCCGAGAAAACCTCGACTTCGATGCCGTTCTGTGTGATCCGCCGCACCGGCGCCGACAAGTGCAGTGCGCTGCCCAGACGTTCGGACATCCGCCGGGCCAGCTCCGGGGCGCCGCCGTCCACCAGATGCGACTCGGTCCTGCGGCTGTCCGTGTAGTAGCCGAAGCCGGACGCGCCGCTGCCACCCCGGGCCAGCGTGAGAGCGCCCAGCAGTGAGACCTCACGCGGGTCGGCGCAGAACAGCAGGTTCATCGCCGCCTTGAGGAGGGTGTGCGCGGTGCCGGAGGGCACGTTGAGCGGGTGGGAGAGCCACTGCCCGAGCGTTCTGGCGTCCCAGTTCCGGGCGTGACGTGACCGCCACGGGGCGTCGCGCGGAAGGCGTCGGGCCATGAGCTCCAAGCGGGCCATCGCGAGGCCCATGGACACGACCGCGGGCGCCCCCGCGCTCGGAATGCCACCTCGGTAGCGGTGGTTGATGCCGTCGAGCCGTAGCAGCCGGTCACCGCCGTCGTACTGCGGATAGACCTCCAGCCCCTCTTCCCGGGCGAGCTGGAACATCCGTTCCTGCCCTTTGCCGAGCCAGGTACCGCCGACCGATACGACAGTGCCGTCGGACACTTCCCGGTTCCACACCCGCCCGCCCACGCGGTCCCTGGCCTCCAGCACCACGACGTCACGGCCCGCTCGGACAAGCTGCCGCGCGGCGGCCAGCCCCGCGAAACCCGCGCCCACGACGCACACATCGGCTCTCGCCCGCTGCACAGCCACCTCCACCGCTCCGACACCACGGCACTCCACAGGCAGCGTCCCCCGGGTCCGCCGGCCGCGCCTGGTGGGAGGCCCGGCCGGGCGTACCGACCCGTCAGCCGGCGTACCGCGCGAACACCTCGTACGCCTGCCGGTCGAAGAGCACGAAGCGGACCTCCTGGACCGATGTCGGTGTCGGCGTCGTGCGCACCGTCTCCACGGCGATCCTGGCGCCGTCGTCCAGCGGCCAGCCGTAGATACCGGTGGAGATGGCGGGGAAGGCGACGGTCCGGGCCCCGAGCTCATCGGCGACCCGCAGTGACTCGCGGTAGCAGGAGGCGAGCAGTTCGGAGCGGTCCTCACTGCGGCTGTGTACGGGGCCCACGGTGTGGACGACCCACTGGGCGGGCAGTCGTCCGGCGGTGGTGGCGACGGCCTGACCGGTGGGCAGGCCCTTGCCGTAGTGCGAGGCGCGCAGCTTTCTGCACTCCGCCAGGATCTCGGGGCCGCCGCGCCGGTGGATGGCGCCGTCGACCCCGCCACCGCCGAGGAGCGAGGAGTTCGCGGCGTTGACGATGACGTCGGCCTGCTGCTCGGTGATGTCGCCCTGTACGAGGGTGATGGAGGGTCCGGTGCTCATACCGCCCATCATCGCGCGCGCAGCCGCCGCCACACTTCTTTGGCGGCGTTGTGGCCGGACATCCCGTGGACGCCCGGCCCGGGAGGGGTCGCCGACGAGCACAGGAACACGGCGGGATGCGGGGTCGAGTACGGGAAGAGGGAGAGCTTGGGGCGCAGCATCAGCTGGAGCCCGCGCGCGGCCCCGCAGGCGATGTCCCCGCCCACGTAGTTCGCGTTGCGCGCGGCCATCTCGGGCGGTCCCGCCGTGGCCCGGGCGAGCACACGGTCACGGAAACCAGGCGCGAATCGCTCGATCTGCCGTTCGATCGCATCGGTGAGGTCGCCCTCCCAGCCGTTCGGGGCGTGGCCGTACACCCAGAAGACATGCTTGCCCTCAGGGGCGCGGGACGGGTCCACCAGGCTGGGCTGAGCGGTGATCAGGAAGGGGGTGTGGGGGGGACGGCCACCCGATGCCTGGTCGAGTGCCGTGGCGATGTCACGGCTTCCGGGCCCGATCTGGACGGTCCCGGCGCGCCGGGGTGCGTCGGCGGTCCAGGGCACGGGGCCGTCGAGGGCGTAGTCGACCTTGAAGACGCTCGCACCGTACCGGTAGCCGTCGTAGCAGCGGCCCAGGCCGGCGATCCGGGCGAGCGCGGTCGGTGAGGTGTCGAAGACATAGGCGCGCGCGGGCGGCAGGTCGTCGAGGCGCTTGATCTCGGTGCCGGTGTGTACCGAGCCGCCGAGGTCGCGTACGTACGCGGTGAGGGCGTCCGCGATGGACTGCGAGCCACCGCGCGGCAACGGCCAGCCACCGGCGTGGGCGGCGAGCGCGAAGACCAGACCGACGGCGCCGGTGGCGATGCCGCCCAGCGGGGCGATCACATGCCCGACGAGACCGGCGAACAGCGCCCGGGCGCGGTCGTCGCGGAACCTCCGCATCAGCCAGGTGGACGGCGGCAGTCCGTCGATCCCGAAACGCGCGAGCGTGAGGGGATCGCGCGGCAGCGCGGTCAGCGGCAGCGCCATGAAGTCCCGCGCGAGACTGTCCCACTTCCCCAGATACGGGGCGACGAGGCGGCGGTACGCCCCGGCGTCCCGTGGCCCGAAGGAGGCGGCGGTCTCGGCGACCGACCGGGACAGCACCGCGGCTGTGCCGTCGTCGAACGGGTGGGCCATGGGGAGCGGAGGGTGGAGCCACTCCAGCCCGTAGCGCGCCAGCGGCATGGCCTTGAAGGCCGGGGAACCGATGCCCAGCGGGTGCACGGCGGAGCATGGATCATGGCGGAAACCGGGAAGGGTGAGCTCTTCGGTCCTGGCTCCCCCGCCCACGGTGTCCCGCGCCTCGAACACCGCGACCGAGAACCCACGCCGGGCCAACTCGGCGGCCGCGGTCAGCCCGTTGGGCCCCGCGCCCACGACGACGGCATCGAGCATCGACGGCACCTTCGGTCTCCTTCGTTCACCGGTGACCAGGGAACCCAGCATATTCGCAGGCGCCGACAGCGCGGCCGGGGGTAGCGTCCGCAGCGATGACGAACCGACTCGACGGCATGGCGGACATGGCGGCACGGCTCACCGGAGTACGGGGCGTGCGCGCCGTCGCCCTTGGCGGCAGCCGGGCGCGCGGGGCGCACCGGCCGGACTCCGACTGGGATCTGGGCCTCTACTACCGGGGCACGCCGGATATGGCCGCGCTGGCCGCCCTGGCCGCGGACTGCACCGGCGGCCCGGTGGAGGTGACGGGCCCGGGCGGCTGGGGGCCGTGGGTGAACGGCGGCACGTGGCTCACGGTGGACGGCGCCCGGGTGGACTGGATCCTGCGGGATCTCGACCGTGTGGAGTCGGTCTGGGCGGACTGCCGTACGGGCCGCTACGAGGTGGGCGTGCAGGCGGGGCATCCGCTGGGCTTCTGGTCACCGGCGTACGCGGGTGAGGTCGCGCTCTGTCAGGTACTCGCCGACCCCTCGGGCGAGCTGACTTCCCTTCGGACGGAGACGGCGGTGTATCCGGAGCCTCTGCGGAAGGCACTGATCGAAGCGGCCTGGGAGTCGGACTTCTCAGTGGCGGCGGCCGCCAAGGCGGCTGGTGGCGGGGACGCCCTCCATGTGTCGCTGTGCCTCTCCCGCGCGTTCGGCGTACTCGCCCAGTCGATGCACGCGGCCCACCGCACCTGGTTGCTCAACGAGAAGGGCGCGCTGGCGAGCGCGTCCCGGCTGCCGTGCGCCCCGGCGGACTTCGCAGCGCGAGTGACAGCCGCACTGCGCGCCCTGGACCCGCGGGCTGTGGCCGACGCGGCACTGCTGGTACGGGAGACCAGGCAGCTCCTTTGACGACTGCTCGTCCGGGGCGGCCGTCTTGGTTCTGCGACGTCCGCGACACCGGTTCGGGAGCGGTCGGGCACAGGCCCTGGAGGCGGAGGTGCCGGACACAGCCCCCGGACACCACTGACAGCGTGAAAATGGGAGACCGCTCGTTCTGCCGGAATCAGTCCGGCGACTGGCAGGGGCGGCTGAGACCACGACTTCGAGCTGAAACGGCGTCTCACGGCACCCCAAAAAGCCGGTCAATCGGTTCTGCCATCCCGAGTGGGCACGGGGCCGAGGACCGCGTCTCACCTGGATGCATGCCTGGGGTGGCTGGTGTCGGCTGCCCAACGGATGCTGAGCGGGAAACGGGCACCTTCTGTGACACAGGGTCACATGCCCGCGTTTTCATCAGGAGAAGCATCATGCGCCACCTCACACGTCTCGGTCTGAGTGCCGTCACCGGCCTGGCCGCCGCTCTCTGCTGCGCTTCCGTAGCCGTGGCCGCCGCGCCGAGTCCCGAGACCAGCCAATCCAAACCGTCGCACGGCAAGGAGAAGGTGTTCAATCTGACGACGGTGGTGACTGCGGCCAACTTCATTGATGTGGACCCCACCGGAAGCAGCCAGGGGGACGAGCTTGTCGCCACCGGCAATGTCCTCCAGTCCGGTAACGAGGTGGGACAGTTCGACGAGGTCTGCACGGTGACGCGCGCCGAGGTCGATGGGGCGTTCACTTTCCAGTGCCAGGTCACCCTCACACTGCCCGATGGGCAGCTCACCGTGCAGGGAGTGTTCCCCATCACCGAGACCGGCCCAGGTGAGATCACCCTGGCGATCACGGGAGGCACCGGGAAGTACCGCACGGCCAGGGGCTACGTCGAATCCGTCAACACCAGTGAGGCCGAGAGCGAGGTCGAGGTGCATCTGATCCGCTGACGGCGAGGACGGGAAGCCCGCTGCGAGGTGGGCGAATCCGGCACCCATTGCAACACAAGGGTCCCTCGACGCCTGTCGAGGGACCCGCAAATACCTGACACAGGGTCAACCAGAGGCGCGTCGAGCAGGAAACACCGGCTCGGGATGCGAACCGTGCCTCCGCCGGCCGCACGCCTCACCGCTCACCACGACAGCGATGGGTGACCGGCCCGGCGTGACAAGCCCGGTCACCTCGTCCGCTGTCAGCGGGGCGCTGCCAGCAGTGCGTGGATCCGGCGGGCCGTCGCCTCGTCCCGGGCGGCCGTGAACGGCAGCGCGTTGCCACCGGTGACACGGAACCGCTCTCCGGTGAGGGTCAGGTCCATGCCACCCGCCTCGGCGACCAGGAGCAGCCCCGCCGCGTGGTCCCACGAGTTCTCCCACGAGAAGACGACCGCGTCCAGGTCGCCGCGGGCCACATCGAGGTACTCCAGACCCGCGGAACCGCAGGGGCGGCTGTGTATGCCGTCGACGCGCAGGGCGAGGAGGGCCCGCTTCTGCACCTCGGTGGTGAAGTCCGGGTGGGAGGTGGCCACTTCGAGAACCGTGCCGGGTGCGGGCGAGCCCGCCCGGATCGGCCTGCCGTCCACCCGCGCGCCGTGCCCGCGCACCGCTACCGCCATCTCGTCCAGCGCCGGGGCGTAGGTCCAGGAGGCCAGCACCTCACCGTGCCGCGCGAGCGCGACCAGGGTGCAGAAGCCGGGCTCGCCGTGGACGAACTGGCGGGTGCCGTCCACCGGATCCACGATCCAGACAGGAGCGTCTCCGTTGAGCGCCTCGCGTATCCGCGGATCGGCATGGACTGCCTCCTCGCCCACCACGACCGAACCCGGAAGCAGCGCGGTGAGGGAGGCCGTGAGGTGCTCCTCGGCGCTGCGGTCGGCGACGGTCACCAGATCGTGCGGACCGTTCTTCTCGACGATCTCGTCCTCGGCGAGCCGGCGGAAGCGCGGCATGATCTCGGTGGCGGCCGCCTTGCGGACCGCCTCCTCGACCAGGGCAAGGGTGCCGGACTCCCAAGGGCTGCCTGTCGTGCCGGACAGAAACTCTTCGCTCATGCGTCCAGCAAAGCACGCCGCACTGACATCCCAGCCGACTCGGGGCGACGAACGAACGGACACCCGGGGGATTTGCGGGATATGCCGGGTGAACGCGGGGTGTCTTCCCGGCGGCCCTGCCGCATCCAGGCCCCCGCGCTACCTGATGGATATGCTCTTGCGGTCGAAGCGTGGAGCCGAGCGGGGGACGTATGAGCACACCACCGGACGGTCTACCCGTCTACCGGGTCCTGACCGGCCCGGATGACGCCTCGTTCTGCCATCGGGTGAGCGAGGCGATCGCCCTCGGCTACGAACCGCACCAAGGACCCGCCGTCACCTTCGACGGCGAGCGGGTCATCGTCGCCCAGGCCCTGCTCTGGCCGCAGGCGTAGCGGCAGCGGCAGCGGCAGCGGCAGCGGCAGCGGCAGCGGCAGCGGCAGCGGTCAGCCTGCGGACGACTCGGCAGCGGCAGCGGAAGCCTCCGAGGACGCCGCAGACGCAGTCGGCGGCGGTGAGGCGGGCGCGGCCGGCAGGCTGTACACGTTCTCCGGCGTCACGATGCCGGTGATCGCCTTGGCGAAGACAGTGCTGTTCTCGTTGCCCTTGTACGGGTTGTCGGTGTTGGTGAGGATCACCAACGTCGCCTTGGTCCTGGGCAGATAGACGGTCACGCTCTGGTAGCCCGGCAGGGAGCCGTTGTGGCCGATCCAGCCGTGGTTGTCGAAGATGCCCAGACCGTAGCCCGTCCCGGGGAAGCCGGTGGGCAGAGTGCGCAGTCGCTGGGCCTGGGTCGCGGGCTTGAGCAGTGTGCCGGTGGCCGCGATACGTGCCCAGTCCCGCAGGTCCGGCAGGTCCGAGATCATCGCCCCGGCCGCCCAGGCCCAGGACGGGTCCCAGTCGGTGGCGTTCGCTTCCTCGCCGTCCAACGTCTGGTCGGTGTAGCCCTGCGCGTGCGGCTCGGGGAACTCGGTGCCCTCGGGGAACAGCGTGTTGCCGAGACCGGCCGGGCCCAGGACACCGCGGTCCAGGTACTCCCGCAGACTCAAGCCGCTTGCTCTCTCGATGACCAGGCCGAGCAGGATCGTGTTGGTGTTGGAGTACTGGAACCTCTCGCCCGGCTGGAAGCCCACCGGGTGCTTGAAGGCGTAGTCGAGCAGTTGCTGCGGCGTGAACACCCGGTCCGGGTCGGACATGAAGGCCTTGTCGAAGCCGGGGTCGTCCGTGTACGAGTACAGTCCACTGCGCATCTCGGCCAGCTGACGCAACGTGATGTTCTCGCCGTTCGGCACTCCGTCCACGTAGTCGGAGACCGGGTCGTCGAGCCTGACCTTGCCTTCGTCCACCAGCCTGAGCAGCGCCGTCACGGTGAAGGTCTTGGTCTCGCTGCCGATCCGCATCCGCAGATCCGGCGACATGGCCTTGCCGCTGCTCTTGTCGGCGACACCGAAAGCCCGGACATAGTCACCCTTTCCGGGCTGCCACACTCCGACGATCACACCGGGGACCCCGGTCTGGCGCAGCACCTGGGTGATCGCCTTGTCGAGCCGCTTCGCCACCGCGGGATCCAGGGCGCGGGGGGATGCCGCGGAGGTGGCGGTGGGGGAAGCCGCGGGTGGGCCGGAGGACGCGGGCCCGGTGCAGGCCACCGCGGCGAGCAGCCCCGCGGCGGCCAACGTGACGGCCGCGGACCTGCCGTAACCCGACCTGCTGTGACCGGTCCCGCCGCAACCGGTCCTGTGCCATGTGTGCGTGCGCGACATCCCGGGCGCCCCTTTCGGCCAGGCTTGGCCATGCGGCCGGTGCGGTGACGCATGGTCAGCCTAACGTAAGCCGCGTATGCACCCATATCGGTATAACCCGGCCCGTACTGACCCGTTCGGCAGGCCGGGACACCTGCGGACCGGGACGCGCTCAGGCCCGCTCGGACGTATCCGGGCGGGCCAAGGCCGTCTCTGACAGATCCCGCCTGGTGCGATCGCACACACCAGACGCCGTGGGCCCCGCCCTTCGGGCGGACGGCGCCACTTGTTCAGAGACGGCCTGGCGCGGGTACTCAGACCCGGCCACTCACCAGCAGCAGCAGCGCGTCCGCGAGGTCCTCCGCGGGCGAGCCGGTGGCCAGCCGCCGGAGCTGGAGCCCGGCGATCAGGGCCACCGTGGTCGCGGCCAGCCGCTCCGCGTCGGGGACGCCGAGGGCGGTGAGGATCTGAGTGGCGAGGCGGTCGTAGGCGGCGAAGCACTCCGCCGCCGCCTCCCGCAGCCGCTCGTCCCGCCCCGCCTGGATGTACAGCTCGAAGGGCGCGATGTGCTCGCTGTCGAAGACGGTGCCTTCCGCGACCTGTCCGGCGAGGGAGGCTGCGGCGTCGAGACCGAGACCCGCCGCCTCACCCTCGTCGGCGAGCTCGGTCAGCCGCCGGGTCTCCTCGTGCACGAAGTGCAGCATGGACTCGCGCAGCATCTCGTGCTGGCTGGTGAAGTGGTAGGTGACGGACCCGAGCGAGACGCCCGCCTCCTTGGCGATCCGCCGGTTGGTGACCCCGGCGATGCCGTCCTCTCCGATGACGCGCAGGACGGCACCGATGATGCGCTGCTTCGTGGGGGGTATCGGCGGGACGGTGGAAGGGACGTGCTCGCTGGACATGGTGGTCATTGTTCCACCGGCGCGCTCCGGACGGTCAGCGGGGCGGGGTGGCGCTCATACCAGCGCAGGGCGTCCTCCAGTTGGGCGGCCAGTGAGATCAGCCGCTCCTCGCCGCCGGCGGGACCCAGTAGCTGCGCTCCCACGGGCAGACCGCCGGAGGTGAATCCGGCGGGTACGTTCACCCCGGGCCAGCCGAGTACGTTCCACGGCCAGGCATAGGGGCAGGCCGCCGCCATGATGGAGTTGGTGCGCCAGGAGCCGAGGCCGTCGAAGGTGCCGATCGCGGGCGGGGGTGCGGCCGTGGTGGGGGTGAGCACGACGTCGTAGGTGTCGAAGATGGCGCCGACGCGCTGGTGCTGGCGCACCTCACGGGCGCGTGCGGCGCGCACGATACGGCCGCCGAGCAGTTTGCCGTTGCGCATGGCGGCCCGGGTGCGCGGGTCGAGCAGCGCGGGCTCGGGGTGCAGCGCCGCGATCTCCGAGATACCGGTCGTGCCGCGCGGGACGAAACCGAGTCCGATGAGCCCGTAGCGCGGCCTGGCCTCCTCGACATCGTGTCCGAGCCGGGCGAGGGCCTCGGCGACCTGGGTCACGGCACGGCGGATCTCCGGGTGGGGCTTGGCGCCGGTGAGGGTGAGCGGCGGGCGCCACGCGAGGGCGATACGCAACCGGCCCGGTTCACGGCGGGCCGCGGCGGACGCCTCGACGGCGTCCGGCCGGTGGAGGTCCTCGGGGTGCGGTCCCTGGACGGCGTCGAGCAGCAGGGCCGCGTCGGCGACGGTACGGGCCAGCGGGCCGTGGACGGCGAGGCCCTGGAACGCGTCGATGTGCGGATGGACGGAAACCCTCCCGCGCTGCGGCTTGATGCCCACGAGATGGGTCCAGGCGGCCGGGATCCGGATGGAGCCGGCACCGTCCGAACCGAGCGCGGCCGGTACGAGTCCGGCGGCGACGGCCGCCGCCGAGCCACCTGACGACCCGCCGGGTGTGTGTTCACGCGACCAGGGATTGCGGGTGGCGCCGAAGGCGGGGCCCTCGGTGAACGCCCACTGGCCCAGTTCGCAGGAGTTTGTCTTGCCGACGATGACGGCACCCGCCTCGCGCAGCCGGCGTACCGGCTCGCCGTCGGCCAATGCCGGTGGGACCTCGCCCTGGCAGCCGAACAGGGTGGGCAGGCCCGCCACGTCGGTGTCGTCCTTCACCGCCATGGGCACACCCAGCAGCGGCAGCCGCTCCCCCGCCGCCAACCGCCGGTCGGCCTCGTCGGCCTCGGCCAGCGCGGCCTCCGCCCGGACGTGCCGGAAGGCGTTGAGCACGGGCTGGCTCGCCTCGATACGTTCCAGCGCGTCCGCGACGAGTTCACGTGAAGTGACCTCGCCCTCGCTCAACCTTCTCGCCTGTTCGGCAAGTCCTGTGTAGTCCCCTGTGGACATGGCCACCCTGCCCTCCTTATCGTTCGTTCGAACGAACAGAACTGGAGGGTAACCAGATGCGCATCACCGGATCAACTGTTCTGCTCACTGGTGTCACCGGCGGTATAGGTGCCGCACTCGCCTCGGAACTCGGCGCTCGGGGAGCGCGGTTGATCCTGACCGGTCGCCGGCCCGAGGCGCTGGAGCCACTGGTGGAGCGGTACGGGGCACGGGGCGTCGTCGCCGATCTCGCGGACCCTGACGACATCGAACGGCTGGCGCGCGAGGCGGCCGGCGCCGACATCCTGGTCGCCAACGCCGCTCTGCCGTCCAGCGGTGAGCTGCTGGACTACACGCCCGAGCAACTCGACCGCGCCCTCGCCGTCAACCTCCGGGCCCCCGCCATGCTGGCCCGCCTGCTCGCGCCCGCCATGGTCGAGGCGCGCCGCGGCCATCTCGCCTTCGTCGGTTCGATGTCAGGCAAGACGGCCACGAAGCACTCGGCCCTGTACAACGCCACCAAGTTCGGGCTGCGCGGGTTCGCGCTCGGGCTGCGCCAGGACCTGCACGAGCATGGCGTGGGTGTCTCCGTGATCCAGCCCGGCTTCGTCCGGGACGCGGGCATGTTCGCCGCCACGGGGGCCGAGGCGCCCGCGGGCCTGGGCACGGTTTCGCCGCGCCAGGTCGTCGCGGGCGTGGTCCGCGCCATCGAGCAGGATCGCGCCGAGGTGAATGTGGCGCCCGCGATGATGAAGGTACTCACCGCGATCGGAGGCCAGTTCCCGGGGTTCTCGGAGCGGGTGCAGCGCCGTGCGGGCGAGTCCACCGACCGTACGCTGCGCCGTGTCGTGGAGGCCCAGCGCAAGAGCCGCTGAACCCGGACGCCGAAGGCGGCGCCATGGCTCACCTCGGGGGCTCACCGGGCGGGACGCCGTGGCGGCTCCCGTCGGACTCCCCCTGGGAGCCCTGGGAGACATGGCGCCGCAGCGGCAGCATCAGCAGCGTGTACAGCACCATCGACGCGGCGAGGCCCACCGCCCAGCCGTAGTCGGCGAGCGGCTTGAGCACGGGGATCAGCCCTTCCTCGGGGAACGGGCCCTTGCCCGGTGCCGAATGGGAGCCGCCGATCGCCAGGATGCCGCCCACGGCGAAGGCGACCACACCCCGCCAGTTCCAGCCGCCGGAGTACCAGTAGTCGCCTTCATGCCGGTAGAGGTCGGCCAGATGGAGACGGGTCCGGCGGATGATCCAGTAGTCGGCGATGAGGATGCCCGCCACCGTGCCGAGGAGTCCGCCGACCAGCCCCAGCCAGGTGAAGATGTAGAGCTCCGGGGTCGCGGTCAGCTTCCACGGCATGATCAGCACACCGACGACACCCGTGATCAGCGCACCCCTGCGGAAGTTGATGAACCTCGGCGCCAGATTGGCCAGGTCGTACGCGGGCGAGACCACGTTCGCGGCGATGTTCACGGAGATCGTCGCGACCAGCACCGTGATCAGGGCGTAGAGCAGACCGAAGACGTTGTCGGTCTTTCCGGCGAGTTCCACCGGGTCCCAGATCGGCACCCCGTACACCGCCTCGGATCCGGAGGTCACGAACACCGAGAGCAGGGCGAACAGCGTCATGGTCGTCGGCAGTCCCAGCGTCTGGCCCCAGATCTGGGCCCGCTGTCCGGCGCCGAAGCGGGTGAAGTCCGGGATGTTCAGGGACAGCGTGGACCAGAAGGCGATCATCGCCATGAGGGAGGGGAAGAACACCGTCCAGAACTCCGGCCCCCAGCCGAGCTCGGACGGCTGGTCGAGCAGCGGACCGAATCCGCCCGCCTTCATGGCGATCCACACCAGCAGCACCAGTGCCCCGACGATGACGAACGGGGCCGCCCAGTTCTCGAACCTGCGGAGGGTCTCCATACCCCGGTAGATGATGGCCAGTTCGAGCACCCAGAAGACCACGAAGCACAACCAGAGCGTCCAGGGCTGCCCGGCGATCTCGGAGGCCTTGGTCCAGCCGCCGAAGATATTGCCGAGCAGGATGAAGATGCCCTGCCCGCCGATCCAGGTCTGGATACCGAACCAGGCGCAGGCGACCGCGGCTCTGATGAGCGCTGGCAGGTTGGCCCCGCGCACGCCGAACGAGGCACGCGCGAGCACCGGGAAGGGGATGCCGTACTTGGGCCCGGCGTGCCCGGTGAGCAGCATCGGCGCCAGCACGATCACATTGGCGAGGGCGATGGTGAACACCGCCTGCTTCCAGTCCATCCCGAGGGCGACAAGTCCGGACGCGAGCAGCCAGGACGGGATGTTGTGGGCCATCCCGACCCAGAGCGCGGCGAAGTTGTACGTCGTCCAGTGCCGTTTGGCTACCGGTACGGGAAGCAGGTCCCGGTTGACGTAGCGGCCCTCGTCGGAGACCGTTCCGGGCACGAGTTCCACCCGGCCCTGGTCGTCGGTCACCTGGTCCGGGTCGCGGGACGGAGGGGCCGGGGGAACTGGCGCGGTCATGGGCTGGACCCTTCAGCGGGGGGCGGGTGACCCGGTCAGCGGTGAGCGTTCAGCGGCAAGACGAAAGGCGGCGATGCCCAGGAGGCGGATCAGCGGTTGATCGCGGGGATGATCTCCGCACCGTAGGCGTCGATCGTGAGTTCCTTGGCGTCGTGCATGTTGTAGACCGCGAACTGGTCCACGCCCAGCTCGCGCAGCGCCTGGAGCTTCTCGATATGCGCCTGCGGGGGGCCGAGCAGGCAGAAGCGGTCCACGATCTCGTCGGGCACGAAGTCCGTCGACGGGTTCCCGGCCCGTCCGTGGTGGCTGTAGTCGTAGCCGTGCCGCTCCTTGATGTACGCGGTGAGCTCCTCGGGCACCATGTCCGAGTGCTCGCCGTAGCGGCTGACGAGATCGGCGACGTGGTTGCCGACCATCCCGCCGAACCAGCGGCACTGGTCGCGGGCATGGGCCAGGTCGTCGCCGACGTACGCGGGCGCGGCGACGCAGATCGTGACCGCGTCCGGATCGCGCCCGGCCTGCGCGGCCGCGTCACGTACCGCCTTGACCATCCACTCGGTCAGGTACAGGTCGGCGAGTTGGAGGATGAAGCCGTCGGCCTTCTGCCCGGCGAGCGTCAGGGCTTTCGGGCCGTACGCCGCCATCCACACCGGGAGCTTTCCGCCCCGCACCCAGGGCAGGCGCAACGGCTGGCCGTCGACCAGGGCTTCCCGCCCCTCGGCAAGGTCGCGGATGACGCCGATCGCCTCGCCGAGGCGGGCGAGCGTGTTGGGCTTGCGGCCGGCCACCCGCATCGCCGAGTCGCCGCGTCCGATGCCGCAGACGGTGCGGTTGCCGTACATCTCGTTGAGGGTGGCGAAGGTCGAGGCGGTGACCTCCCAGGTCCTGGTGCCCGGGTTGGTGACCATGGGGCCGACGTGCAGGGTCTGGGTGTGCTCCAGGATGCGGCTGTAGATGACGAACGGCTCCTGCCAGAGCACCGCCGAGTCGAATGTCCAGCCATAGCGGAAGCCGTTGCGCTCCGCGCGCCGCATCAGGCCGACGACTTCCGATGCGGGCGGGTCGGTCTGTAGGACGAGTCCGAAGTCCACGGGGGACCTCCCGGTTCAGTTCGTTGCGTTGCTCGTTGCCCGTTACTAGATGCGCGTGGCGCGCTTCTCGTTGCTCGTTGCTCGTTGCTCGTTGCCTGCCGACTGCCGGACTAGCCGAGGTACTGGCAGGTGGATCGCGGTACGTAGACACCGTGCCCGGCCCGGCCGGTGAACTCCCGCCGGTCGATGACGGTTTCACCGCGAGACAGCACGGTCTCCACCTGCCCGGTGACCCGCTTGCCCTCGTACGCCGAGTAGTCGACGTTCATATGGTGGGTCTCGGCCGAGATGACCTGGGTGGCCGTCGGGTCGTAGATCACGACGTCGGCGTCGGCGCCGGGCGCGATGGTGCCCTTCTTCGGGTAGAGCCCGAACATCCGGGCCGGGGTGGCGCAGGCGATCTCGATCCAGCGGCGACGGCTGATGTGGCCGTCCACGACCGCCTGATGGAGCAGGTCCATCCGGTTCTCCACACCCGGCAGACCATTGGGGATCTTGGAGAAGTCCCCCCGTCCCAGCTCCTTCTGACCGGTGAAGCAGAAGGGGCAGTGGTCGGTGGACACGACTTGGAGGTCGTTGGTCCGCAGCCCGCGCCACAGCGCGGCCTGGTGCTCCTTCGGCCTGAGCGGTGTACTGCACACGTACTTGGCGCCCTCGAAGTCGGGCTCCGCGAGGTTGTCAGTGGACAGGAACAGGTACTGCGGACAGGTCTCGCCGAAGACGTTGAGGCCCTTGCCCCTGGCCTGGGCGATCTCGGCGACGGCCTCCTCCGCCGACACGTGCACGACATAGAGCGGCGCGCCCGCGACCCGGGCGAGCTGGATGGCGCGGTGCGTTGCCTCGGCCTCCAGGAGCACCTTGCGCACTTCGCCGTGGTAGCGCGGGTCGGTCTCACCGCGGGCGAGGGCCTGTTCGACCAGTACGTCGATCGCGATGCCGTTCTCGGCGTGCATCATGATCAGCCCGCCGTTGGCGGTGCCACGCTGCATCGCCCTCAGGATCTGCCCGTCGTCGCTGTAGAACACTCCCGGATAGGCCATGAAGAGCTTGAAGGAGGTGACACCCTCCTCCACCAGCAGGTCCATCTCCTTGAGCGAGGACTCGTTGACGTCGGCGAGAATCATATGGAAGCCGTAGTCGATGGCGCAGTTGCCGTCGGCCTTGGCGTACCAGGCGTCGAGTCCTTCACGCAGGCCCTGTCCGACGGACTGCACGGCGAAGTCGACGATGGTGGTGGTGCCGCCCCAGGCGGCGGCACGGGTACCGGTCTCGAAGGTGTCGGAGGCGAAGGTGCCACCGAACGGCAGCTCCATGTGGGTGTGGGCGTCGACGCCGCCCGGGATGACGTACTTCCCGCCGGCGTCGATGGTGCGTTCGGCGGTCCAGCTCTCGGCGGCGCCGGAGCCGGTCGCGGCCAGGGCGGCGATACGGCCGTCCTCGATCAGTACGTCGGCGTGAGTCTCCTCCGCGGCGGTGATGACGAGTCCGCCGCGGATCAGGGTGCGGTTGCTCATGGTTCTTCCCGGTCTCTGAAGGGGTGGACTGGGCGGTGTCGCAGGCTGCGCGGGCTTGTCCGAAGGCTGCACGGCTGTCCGGAGACCTGCGCGGGTGTCCGGAGGCAGCACATGCTCTCTACAGGCTGCGCAGAGCCCGTTCGAGGATGGCCGCGCCCTCTTCCGCCTCCGCGACGGTGAGCGTCAGCGGTGGGGCGATCCGCAGCACGCTGGTGTTGTGCGCGCCGCCCTTGCCGATGAGCAGACCGTTCTCGCGAGCCGTCTCGAGTGCCGCGGCAGCGGCTTCGGGGTGCGCCTGGTCCGTCCCGGGCTTCACGAGCTCCACCGCGGCCATGAGCCCACGGCCGCGCACTTCGCGCACCTCGGGAACCGCCGCGCCGATGGCGCGCAGCCGTTCCAGCAGCATTCCTCCGACGCGCCGGGCGTTGCCCTGGAGATCGTGCTCCAGGAGGTACGAGAGGTTTGCCAGGCCCGCCGCCATGGTGATCGGGGAGCCGCCGAAGGTCGAGATGGAGTTGGCGTCGATGCAGTTCATGACCTCGGCACGGGCGACCACACCGCCGACGGACATACCGTTGCCGATGCCCTTGGCGAAGGTGAGGAGGTCCGGCGGTCCGTTCCGGCCGTGGGCCTGCCAGCCCCAGAAGTTGTCCCCGGTCCGGCCCCAGCCGGTCTGCACCTCGTCGGAGATCCAGAGGATGCCGTGCCGGTCGAGCACTTCGCGGAACGCCGCGTACAGGCCGTCGGGCGGGGAGGTGAAGCCGCCGACGCCCTGGATCGGTTCGGCGATCAGTGCGGCGACATCGCGGGTCTGCCCGAGCAGGTCCTCAAGGTCGGCGACGCAGGCTTCGACGAACCGCGCGTCGGAGAGCTCCGCGTACGGTCCCCGGCCGCGGACGCCGCCGTGCACGTAGAGGGTCTGCAGGGGGGAGAGCCCGGTGGGGCTCCAGGCGCGGTTGCCGGTGATGGAGACCGCGGAGAAGGAGCGGCCGTGGTAGCTGTTGCGCATCGCCAGGATCGTTCCGGACCTGCGGTACGCGGTGGCCAGCAGCAGGGCCGTGTCATTGGCCTCGGTGCCGGAGGTGGTGAAGAAGACCCGGGCGTCCGGGATTCCGGAGAGTGCCGCGATGCGCTCGGCCAGCTCGACCATGGGGCGGTTGAGGTAGAGCGTGGAGGAGTGGATGATCCGCCCTGCCTGCTCGCTCACCGCCTTGGTGACCTCGGGGAGCGCGTGGGCGGTCATGGTGGTGAGGATGCCGCCGAAGAAATCCAGGTAGCGGTTGCCGTCCGCGTCCCAGACGTGCCGCCCCTCGCCGTGGGTGATCTCGATGGGATGCCGGTAGTACAGCGCGACCCAGTCGGGGATGACCGCGCGGTGCCGTTCGTACAGGTCGCTCACGGCTGCACCAGTCCCTCGTAGGCGTCGGGTCGGCGGTCGCGGTAGAACGCCCACTGCTGCCTGACCTCTTCGATGAGGTCGAAGTCCAGGTCCCTGACGATCAGTTCCTCGGCCTTGTCGCTGGCGGGCTCGCCGACGAACTGACCGCGCGGGTCGACGAAGTAACTGGTGCCGTAGAAGTCGTTGTCGCCGTACTCCTCCTGGCCGACCCGGTTGATGGCGGCGATGAAGTACTCGTTGGCGACGGCGGCGGCGGGCTGTTCGAGCTGCCAGAGGTAGGCCGAGAGGCCGCGTGAGGTGGCCGAGGGGTTGTAGACCAACTGGGCTCCGTTGAGACCGAGTTGGCGCCAGCCTTCGGGGAAGTGGCGGTCATAGCAGATATAGACCCCGACCCTGCCGACGGCGGTGTCGAAGACGGGCCAGCCCACGTTGCCGGGCTTGAAGTAGTACTTCTCCCAGAAGCCCTTGACCTGGGGGATGTGGTGTTTGCGGTACTTGCCGAGGTAGGTGCCGTCGGCGTCGATGACGGCTGCGGTGTTGTAGTAGAAGCCGGAGCTCTCGACCTCGAACACCGGGACCACGATCACCATGCCGGTCTCCCGGGCGAGGTCGCGCATCCGCAGCACGGTGGGGCCGTCCGGGACCGGTTCGGCCCAGCGGTAGTGCTCGGGCTCCTGCACCTGGCAGAAGTACGGCGCGTTGAAGACCTCCTGGAATCCGATGACCTTGGCGCCCTGGCGTGCGGCCTCCCGGGCGTGCTCCTCGTGCTTGGCGATCATCGACTCGGTATCGCCGGTCCAGCTCGCCTGGACGAGTGCGGCGCGTACGACATGGGTCATGAGCTGCTCCTTCGACAAGACGTCAGAGAGCCTCTACGCACGTAGACGCAATACTTAGGAGGAGAACGTAAGCCCCGTCACACACTGGGGCAAGACCATCGCCGCCAACCCGTGGTGTCGATCGTGATTCGCACCTCAGCGGTCGACAAACAGCGTATACCGTACTTTTTCACTTACTGAGGAGTCCGGCGACGCGCAGAGCGTGCACAAGATCGCGCTCCCGCTCCGGTGATACGGCCCGGGCGGCGGACAGCAGCACCGGTACGAGGGCGCGCGGGTCGGACGCGGCGAGCCGCGCGGCGTCCTCCGGGGCACGGGCTCGTACGAACATGATGAGCAGCGCGTGCGCCTCTTCCTGATCCTCGGTGTCGCCGAGTGCGAGCACGGCTTCGGCGATCTCCGCGGGCGGGCGGGCGACGCTCTGACGCAGCAGCCGGCCGCAGTCGTCGGCACGGCCCGCGGCGGCCAGTGCCCGCGCGGCGGCGGCGAACGGGCCGGGCGGCAGGGACGCCGCTTCCCAGAGCAGAGTCGCCCAGTCGGCGCCGAGCCCGGCGCGGCGCAGTTCGTCGCCGAGCGCCGGCAGCCAGGCGGCGGGGCGGGTGGCCGCCTGGCAGAGCACGGCATGGGCCTCGCCGCCGCGCCCCTCCGCACGCAGCACGCCGAGCGCAGCCACGGTCTCGACGGCGGCGCGCCTGGTCTGCTCGTCCGGCGGGCCCGCCACCGGTGCTTCCGGACCCGCATCCGGCTGAGCGTCGGCGGGACCGCCAAGGCCCCCGAACCGCGCTCCACGTGGTCGTGTTCCGGCAATGGGCAGCGGGGGTACGGCATCATCCGCCACCTCGCCCGGCACCGGATCCGCCGAGTCCGCCGGATCCGCTCCGTCCGGCGGTGCGTAGCGGGCGCCGCGCGAGCGCCGCCTCGCGGGCCCGCTCCAGCCCCACCATCGGCGCTCGCCACCGGATCCGTGTGGGGGGTCGGGCTGCGGCATGTCCGGCCGGTCTTGGCCCGCTTGGCCTGAGTCAGTGTGGCCGGGTAGAGGGCCGGAGCCCGCGTGACCGGACGCGGGGTCGCCGGACGCAGGGTCCGGGACCGGGTCGGGGTCGGGCGTACGGTTCCGGCCGCCTCGCGGGTGGAACCAGGAGCCCGCGCCGCCCGGGGCCGGCTCCGCTCCCCCGCCGCCTGGGCCGGGCGGCGGCAACGCGGCCAGTCTGCCGGAGAGTTCCACACAGCGGGCCGCCGCACGCGCATGGTCGTCGTTCGCCCAGGACAGCTCGTGCGCGAGGGTCTCGTAGTCAGGGGAGCCCACGGCGAGCAGGGCCAGCCGCCGCAGCAGCTCCTGACCGCGCGCCGCCGCGTGGGACTGTTCCCGGCGCATCAGCTCCAGCCGTTCCCGCACGGCTTCGGGCCCTCCCGCGCGCAGGTCGTACGCGGCGGCCGCGGCGGAGTGCAGCGCTTGAGCGCTCTCGTGTTCGACCGGACCGGCCCCGAGGTCCTGGAGCAGGGACTCCACCACATCCCAGGGCGGGATCTCGGCGCCCT
Source organism: Streptomyces sp. NPDC127084 (assembly GCF_042724175.1). Lineage (NCBI taxonomy): Bacteria > Bacillati > Actinomycetota > Actinomycetes > Kitasatosporales > Streptomycetaceae > Streptomyces > Streptomyces sp. NPDC127084. The sequence continues at coordinate 31,144 of NZ_JBHXFA010000033.1, read as the reverse complement.
GGAGGCAGGCGGTCAGCCCTTCGGGGTCACGCCGCCAGAAGACCCCGTACCAGCCCGCGTCCGGGTCGAGCCGCCCGGCCAGCTCCCCGAGGTACCGCGTGAACACCAATACGTCCGCCGGGAGTTGGCCCATCGGATGCTGGTCCACTGTCATCGCCGCCCGCCCTCCGTCACCGCCGGCTGGCATTTCACCCCAGTCGCGTTACAGGACGGCTACGGGCGGTTTTCGCGGACGGTGCGGATCGGTCAAGGTGTCCGCAGCGTCACCGCGATGCCCGTGTGAGGTCGCTTGCCGAGCCGTACGGCGGTGGCAGGCCAGTCGACGAGCCAGAACTGCCAGGTGTACTTGCGGGCGAGCAGCCGCCGCACCTCCTTCAGCTCCGCGCCGTCCAGCAGCCGCGCGGTCCCCTCAGCCACCGGCGCGCCGTCCGCGACCCGGCCGCGTACGTCGCAGGGGGACACGGTGACGTGGCCGTTGTTGCGCAGCCGCTTCACCTTCCATGAGTCGGAGCGCGTCCAGACGTAGATCTCACCGCCGTCAACGGCGAACCACACCGGTGTCGCGACACCGGTCCCGTTCCTGCGGAAGGTGGTGAGGCTGAGGTACTTGGCGCGGTCGAGTTTCTTGAGTTCCACGGTCGGGAGACTACGCCGCGTATGGCTGTGCGGCACCGGGTACGCCCCCGGTCAGGGCCGGATGTCGTCACACGCGATGGGCAGATGGCGTGGGCCGCGCAGCACCGCGTTCTGCCGGTACTCGGGCGGGTCCTCCAGCAGCCGGGGGTTGACCAGTCTGCGGGCGAGCTCGCTCAGGGCCAGCTGGCCCTCCATCCGCGCCAGCGGGGCACCGAAGCAGGAGTGGATGCCACTGCCGAAGCCAAGGTGCTGGATGTCGCCCCGGTCCGGGTCGAACCGGTCCGGGTGCGCGAACCGCAGCGGGTCGCGATTGCCCGCGGCCGCGATCAGCCAGAGCGAGGAGCCCTTGGGAATGGTGACCCCGCAGATGTCGATGTCCGCGAGAGGCGTGCGGTTCGGCATCAGTTGTACGGGGGGTTCAAAGCGCAGCAGCTCCTCCACGATGGGGACCGCCAACCTCGGGTCCTCACGCAGCCGCTGAAGCTGGTCGGGGTTGCGCAGCAGGGTGAGCATCCCGTTGGTGATCAGGTTGACCGTGGTCTCATGGCCGGCGATCAGCAGCAGCGCCGACGTGCTCAGCAGCTCCATGGTCGTCATGGTCCCGTCCGGCCCACCGCGCGTGGACAGTTCGGAGAGCATGTCGTCCTTGGGGTTCTTGCGGCGCTCCTCGATGAGCCCGGCGAAGTACATGCCGAGTTCCGTGCGGGCCTGCTGAGCGAGTCTGTTCCGCTCGGTCGGATCCTGTCCCGGCATCGGGTCGAGGCTCGCCGCCAGGGTGTCTGCCCAGCCGTGGAAGCGCGGCTCGTCCTCACGCGGCACGCCGAGCAGCCGGCAGATCGCGGTCACCGGGAACGGATACGAGACCTGCTCGACGAGGTCGATCCGTTCCGTGTTCGCGATCCCGTCGATGAGACCGGACACCACCTTCGCCAGGTCGCCGCGCAACTCGTCGATCCGGCGCGGGCTGTGCGGCGGGCCGAACGACGCGTTGGTCATCCGGCGCATCCGGTCGTGTTCCGGGGGGTCCTGCCTGATGAAACTGGGCGGCAGGCCGGAATCCTCCGGCTGCTCCAGTCGGGGAGGACCCGGCAGGGTCATATTGTGGAGGTCGGAGCTCACCCGTGGATCGTGCAGCAGACTGCGGATCTCGTGGTACGTGCTCACGACATAGACGCCGGTGCCCTCGTTGTGGACCGGGTTCTTGCGGAGCTCCGCGTACAGCGGATACGGGTTGGGGCGGTTGCTGTAGTCGAGGATCTGCTGCAGCAGACCGCCTTCGGTTTGGGTCATGACCAGTCCTTGGTGAAGGCGGGGTTACCGACCGGGGCTGAAGGTCATCCGCCGGTCCGCCGGCGAGTACCCGCTGAGGGTGACGGTCGGCCCATGGGTGGGCACCGACGGGTCGGGGAAGTCCGCGGGCACCGGGCGCAGGCCCTCGGGGCGGCGGTCGACGACCGGGAACTGCGGCGGGAAGGCCGCGGTCGTCTCGATCAGGTGCTGGTAGAACGGCAGCCAGCGCGCGTTGTCGAAGGTGACGGCGCCGATGACACGCCCCTGGTAGCCGTACACGCCGACGAACCGGCGCTCGGCGAGCGAGCCCTGCGAGATGATGATCTCCGTGCCCATGGACGGTACGCCAACCGACTTGATGTTCACCCCGAACTGGGAGGACCAGAAGCCGGGGACCCACATATGGGGGCGGCGTGCGGCGCTCTCGCAGATCATGTTGTACGCAGCGGTCTCGGCCTGGGAGACCGCGTTCCCCCAGTGCTCCAGGGAGAGGAACTGGTAGCCGAACAGCGGGTGCGGAGACCGTGCCACGTCTCCGGCGACGAAGATGTCGTCGGTGACGATGCCTCGGATGTCGAAAGCCCGGCAGCCGGCGTCGCAGGCGATGCCCCGGGGGCCGGCACCGAGACCGGAACCGGCGAGCCATTCGGTGTTCCGGGTCGCGCCGAGGCAGACGACCACGACGTCCGTCTCCACACTGGTGCCGTCGGAGAGGTGGGCGGCGCGCACCCGGCCCGCCGAGTCGCCCTCGAGCCCGGTGACCATCACTCCGCAGCGCAGGTCCACGCCGTTCTCGAGATGGAGCTGGGCGGCGACCTGTCCGACCACTCCGCCGAGCGCTCCCACCAGCGGAGCCGCACCGCGCTCCGCGACGGTGACCTCGATGTCCCGCTCCCGGCAGGCCGCGGCGATCTCCGAGCCGGTGAAGCCCGCGCCGATCACGAAGACCCTGCGGGGACCCGCCGACAGGCGCTTCTGGAGCGCGGTGGCGTCGTCCCTGCCGCGCAGCACGAACACTCCGTCGAGTCCGGCTTCGCTCTCGTGCGGCCACGGGTTCGCCCGTACCCCGGTGGCGATCAGCAGCCGGTCGTACGGCACCTCTTCGCCGTCGGCCAACTGCACATTACGGCCCGCCATGTCGAGCCCGGTCGCCGGGACCCCGAGCCGCCAGTCGGCGTCCACGTCGCGGCGCCGTGGCAGCGCCGTGTGCTCCGGGGTGGCCCGGCCCAGCAGGACGCCCTTGGACAGCGGGGGGCGGTCATAGGGCTCGTACGGCTCGTCGCCGATCATCGTCAGCGAACCGGCGAAGCCCTCGTCCCGGAGGGTCTCCGCGGCCCGCAGGCCGGCCAGCGAAGCGCCGACGATGACGACGCGCCCTTCGCGCTTCAGCCAGTCAAGGAATGCTTTACCGGGCATCGGAGGCCTCCCGCCCCTGCGCACCGGTGGCGGCGGGAGCTTCCTCGCCCACCTCGCCCAACCCCGCGACCCCCTCGACGAAGATCGCCTGCACCGGACAGGCAGCCGCCGCACGGACCACCGCGTCATGCTGCGCCTGGTCGGCGTGCGGGTCGTACAGCAGCGCTTCCTCGCCGTGCATTTCGAAGACGTCCGGTGCGAGGAACGCGCACTGTGCGTAGCCCTGGCATCGGTTGAGATCGACGACAAGTCTCACCCGGATCAGCCCTTTCCCATGACGAGTCAGTCCCAGCACCAAGGATGGGCCCGGCGGCGGAGCTCCGCCTCTCGAGCGGGCCACTGGAGTGATCGGCAGCCCGCCGGTATGCCGGCGGGACCCGTCACACCGGCCCGGGCGAGGACGACTCGGGACTCGGCCGCCGGCGGATCCTGAGCAGGTAAAGGCTGATGAGCACCGACCAGGCCGGGAACACCAGCTCGCACCACGGGACGCTGGGTCCGGCGAACAGCAGCACCAGGCCGGCCGCGTACCCGACGAGCGGGTAGGGGCGCGGGAGCACCCCGAGCCGGTAGCCGATGGTCGATGTGGTGAAGATGAACACGGCGCCCATCCGCATGGAATACGTCGTCAGCAGGGTGTACGCGAAATTGCGGCCGAAGTCGGACGGCTGCTGGTCGTCCAGGATGCTGCCGGCCGCGGAGGCGGCACCGAACAGGGTGGCCACGAAGATCAGTCCGCTGCCCAGGAAGACGGTCGCGATGAACTTGTCCTCCGCTTCACCCACCTGGGCCCGCAACGCACCCATGAACCACAGGAAGAAGATCCCGGCGAACGGCACGAGTTCCAGTGCCACCCGTACCGCTCGCTTGCGATCGGGACTGATTCCGCCGGTCATGGCGGCGCCCTCGGGAATCGCGATCCGCATCAGCACGATCGCCAGCGCCAGCAGCACCGCGAACACGATGCCAGCGAGACCCGCCGCCCGCGGGGTCCGCAGCCGCTGCCTGTCCGGCTCCATGGACCACTCGCTTTCTCTCCCGTGCCCCCGTGACCGGTCCGTACGACCGCGTTTGCTTGACCGCACTTAACAGCAAGCAGTCCCCTGGCCCGGCACGCCACCGGGGCCACCCTCACGGGTGACCCCGGTGGCCATGTGCACGCGCCTGAGGGCTCAGGGTGTGCCGCTGGGCCGTACGGCCATGGCGGAGCCCCCGCCGCGCCGTACCTTCTCGGCGGCGGCGAGCCAGCGCCCGTCCGGCAGCCGCTGGATCGCCGTCGCGGCGCCGATCTCCGGGTTCTGCCGGAAGGCGTGCCCGATCGCCTCCAGTTCAGCCCGCAGCGGGCTGTTCCAAAGGGCCGGTTCCAGTTCGGTCGTAGGCTGGTTGCGCTGGCTCGCGCGCGGGGCGGCGATGGCGTCCACCAGCGGAAGCCCGCGGTCCAGCACGCCGGTGAGGGTCTGGAGCACCGTGGTGATGATCGTGGCGCCGCCCGGGGAGCCGAGTGCCAGCACCGGCCGGTCGCGCTGGTCGAGCACGATCGTGGGAGACATCGACGAACGGGGCCGCTTGCGCGGTCCCGGCAGGTTGGGGTCGGGCACGGACGGACTCGCCGGGGCGAAGGAGAAGTCGGTGAGTTCGTTGTTGAGCAGGAAGCCCCGCCCGGGCACTGTGATCGCGCTACCGCCGGTGGACTCGATGGTCAAGGTGTAGGCGACTACGTTGCCCCAGCGGTCGGCGACCGTGAGATGCGTGGTGTTGTCGCCCTCGTAGGTAGCGGGGACCGCCACGCCTGCCGCCGTGCACGCGGCGGGCTTACGGGGGTCTCCCGGAGCCAGCGGGCTCTTGAGTACGGCGTCGTCGCGGATCAGGCACTCCCGCGAGTTCGCGTAGCGCTGGGACAGCAGTCCCTTCACAGGTACGTCCACGAACGCCGGGTCGCCCACCCAGCGTCCGCGGTCGGCGAAGGAGATCCGGCTCGCTTCGATGAACCGGTGCAGATAGCCGACCTCCGGTTCTTCGGAGAGGTCCGTGCTCTCCAGGATGTTGAGCGCCTCGCCGACGGTCGTACCACCGGATGACACGGGTGCCATCCCGTATACGTCCAGACCCCGGTAGGTCATCCTGGTAGGCCGCCGCCACTCGGTCTCGTATGCCGCCAGGTCCCGCATCGTCAGGTCCCCGGGCCGCACCACCCGCGTCGCGCCCTCGCGGACCTGCGGGTCGCGCACGGTGTTCACGATGTCCCGGGCGATGGGGCCCCGATAGAGCACGCCGGTGCCCTTGCGCCCGAGCTCGGCGTAGGTACGGGCGAGATCCGGATTGCGGAAGACCGAGCCGACCACGGGTAGCCGCCCGCCCGGCAGGAAGAGCTCGGACGTGGCCGTGAAGTCCCGGAAGCGGGCCTCGTTCGCCTGGGTCTGGGCGCGGAAGGTGGCGTCCACGATGAAGCCGTCCCTGGCGAGCTTCTCGGCGGGCTTCAGCAGGGTGCGCAGGGACCGGCTGCCCCATTCGTCCAGCGCGGCGTCCCAGGTGTCCGGGGTGCCGGGGGTGCCGACGCCGAGGCCGCTGGTGACACCTTCCTCGAACGGGATGGGTTTGCCGTTCTCCAGGAAGAGGGACGCGTCCGCGGTGCGCGGCGCGGTCTCACGGCCGTCGACGGTATGGACCGTTCGGGTGGCGGCGTCGTAGTAGACGAGGAAACCGCCACCTCCGATGCCCGCGGAGTACGGCTCGGTGACTCCCAGCGCCGCTGCCGTGGCGACGGCGGCGTCCACCGCGTTTCCGCCGCCGCGCAGCACCTCGATTCCGACCGCCGACGCGTCGGGGTCGACGCTTGAGACCACTCCGCCGTAGCCGACGGCGACGGGTACCTTCTCCCGGGCCTTGAGGGTTCCGGCCTTGAGGTTTTCGGCCTTGAGGTTTTCGGCCTTGCCGGTCTGGGCTGTGTCCGTCCGGGCTTTGGCCGTCCGGTCTTCGGCGGTTCGGGGCTTGATGGTCCCGGACCCGTCAGCCTGGCCGGCTGCCGGGTCCGCGGGATGAGTCGACGGGCCCGCGCACCCCGCTGTGAGCACGGCGATGACCAGCGCGGGAACGGCGACAATACGATGGGTTGTCCTGGTAGTACGACGCATGTGTACCTCCAGCCGACGAGGGTCGGCCGCAGCGTAACGTCACTCGGGTCTGCCCGTCAGGAGCGCCTCGAACACCTTTCCGTGCGGCCCGCTACCATGCGCGCCCATGAACGCAGACCTACGCGACCTTGTGCTCGGTGTCGTGGCCGCCGGCATCAGCGCCACACTCGGCTGGCTGGCACGCACCTACCTCTGGCGCCGGCGGCTCCACCGTAAGCAGGCTTTCTTCGGTCTGCCACAGGACTCCGAGTGCCTGCTCGTCGTCAACCGCGAGCCCGCGAGCGAGGGAGCGGTCCACCGCTTCGACGTGTTCACACTGCTGGAGCTGGCTGCGCTGATCAAGGACTGCGGGGCCAACGCCCAGATCGTCCAGCACGACACCGCGCGGCAGGGCTTCGGAGAGCGCACGGAGTTCTGCGTGGGAGGTCCGGGCAGCAATCGCCGGATGGCGGCGCACCTCTCGTCGCTGCTGCCCGGGGTGCGGATCGACACCAGCGCCGAGCCGGGTCCCGACCGGTTGGCGTTCCGCATCGGCCCCGAGCACTACCGGCTGGAGAAGGGCGCCACCGAGTACGTACTGCTTGCCCGGCTGACCGCGGGCGAGGGCGGCAGACCGGTGTTCCTCTTCTGCGGCCAGCGGGCGATCACCAATCAGGCCGCGGCGCGCTACCTCGCCCGCCACCACGAGCGGCTGTCCCGGAAGTACGGCGGCAGGTCCTTCGTACTGCTGCTCAAAGTGCTCAACACCGATGCATACGGACCCGATGTCGTGGAACTCGTCGCCGATGTGACACGCGCAGCTCAGTCCCCGCAGCCGGTCGTCAGCCCAGAGCCAGCGGCAGGGACTTGATCCCGTTGATGAAGTTGGACACGAGACGCCCCGGCGGCCGTGCGAGCGTCATGGGCGGAAGCGTCTCGCGTACCTCCTCGTGCAGTACGCGCAGCTGGAGCCGGGCGAAGTGGGCGCCTAGGCAGACATGCGGGCCGTCGCCGAACGAGACATGAGGGTTCGGATCCCGGGACAGGTCAAGCCGGTACGGGTCGTGGAACGCCCGCTCGTCGTAGTTGGCCGCCGCGTGGAACACCACGACCTTGTCGCCCGCGTGTATCCGGCGGCCGTGAACGAGCGTGTCGCGGGTGGCGGTGCGGCGGAACGAGAGCACAGGCGGGTGCCAGCGCAGCAGCTCGTCCACGGCGGTGCCGAGCGAGACGTCTCCCGCGCGTAGCCTGCGCTGTTCGTCCGGGTGCTCGGCGAGCGCGAGCAGACCGCCGGGCGCGGCGCTGCGCACCGTGTCGTTGCCGGCGACGGTGAGCAGAAAGAAGAACATCTCCAGTTCCGGGTCCGTGAGCTCCGATGTGGCGAGTGAGGTCATCACATCATCGGCGGGCACACGCCGTTTGTACGCCGCGAGTTCCTGGGCGTAGTCGAACATCTCCCGGAGCATGGCGGGCGAGCGGGGGTTGACCGGACGGCCGTCCTCGTCCAGCAGGGGCGGCTCGTCCGGGTCCTGGTAGGCGATGACGCGCTCGGTCCAGCCGAGCAGCAGGGCGCGGTCGCTCTCCGGTACGCCCAGCAGGTCGGCGAGGTTGAGCAGGGCGTAGTCGTCGGTGACGGTGGAGACCAGGTCGATCTCAGGTCCCGAGTCCCGGGCGGCTCCGAGCAGTTCGCGGGCACGGATCCGGGCGGCGGTGGTGAACCGGTCCACGCGAGCGGGGGTGAAGGCCCGGCTGACCAGCCGCCGCAGCCGCCCGTGGTCCGACCCGTAGGCGGGGCCGCCGGATGAAGGGTCCTGGTTGAGCATCATCCGGCGGATGAACGGGAGGTCTGCCGGGTCCGGGTCCCGGATCTGGGTCGCTCCCAACCAGGACGAGAAGGCGCTCGCGTCCTTGAGCACCCGCACGACGTCGGCGTGGCGGGTGACGGCCCAGAAGCCGGGTCCGGCCGGCCAGCCCAGTACCTCGTGTTCCTCCTGCCAGGCCACGGGGTGGTGGGCGCGCAGGACACGGAAGGCGTCATGCGGCATCCCCCGGGCGTGGATCCTCGGGTCGAACACGTCGGGAACGGGTGGGACGGCGGCGACGGCGTCCGGGCGAATCGCGTCCCGGTCCCGATCCCGATCCCGGTCCTGGTCCTGGTCCTGGTCCTGGTCCTGCGATGCGCTCACGAGTCGGCCCGCAGGAAGTCCTCCATGGTGCGGATGAGCTGGAGGGGGGTCTCGTCCATGGCGTAGTGCCCGGCCGCGGACAGTTCGGCCAGCTCGCCCCGGGCGTACCAGCGCAGCCAGGTCTCGCGCATCAGTGCGGCGCCAAGGGCCGGATCCAGACCGCCGGCGATGGCGAGGGCGGGGATGGTGGAGCCCTCGATCTCGCTGTGGAAGTCCTCCATCGCCCAGGAGTCGAGCCATGCCCGAAACGCCTTGGGGTCGCTTCTGCGCAGCGACCGCTGGGTCATCCGGTCCAGCCAGGCGCCGGGCCGCGTGGATCCGGTGGTGATGTCCATGATGGCGCGGCGGTTCGCCGGGATGTCGGCGGCGTCGGCGAACAGCCGCCACTGGTCGGGCGGCATCGGGAGGCCTCCGGCGGGCACCGGGGAGATCCCGACCAGTCGGCGCACCCGCTGCGGCGCGCGCGCCACGACCCGCTGGGCCACGGACCCTCCCATGGAGTGGCCGATGACCGAGAAGCGGTCCCAGCCGAGCTCCTCGGCGAGCGCGAGCACGTCAGCGGCGCCTTCGCCGGTGGTGTAGGCGCCGGTTGCCCGCATCGCCTCGCCGTATCCGCGCAGGTCCACGAAGGCGTAGCTGAAGGAGGTCGGATCGAGGTCGGCGAACAGAGGCGCATAGGTGTCCCGGTCACCGAACCAGCCGTGCACGGCGATGACATGGTGCGGTCCTCCGCCGATGAGCTTATGGGGCAGCACAAAACGTCGGTTCTCGGTCATGGTCACGACCTCTCCGTTCGGCGGGGGCGGCCGGGGGCCACCGCGGTGTACGGCACCACGGTGGACCGTGGATCGCGCGATCACCAGGGTGCGGAACCGGCGCATGGGTGGACTTCCCCCATACGGGAGAGCCGGGAAACGTCGCTTGACGGCCCATCAGCCCGCCGGTCGGTCCACTCGAATCCGACGCCACGTCAAATAATCGTTACTTGCACGTAACTTACCGACCAGTTACCACCGGTAAAGGGCAGCGGTTACCGTCGGGTCACTTTGGTACTTGCACGAGTCAGGAGTGACCGATGGGACACCCCCACAAGGCCCTGCGGACGGCTACGAACAGCGCCGTCTCGGCCGCTCTCCTCGCCGGTACGGTGTTCGCGCTGAGCCCCGCCGCACCGGCCGCCGCCGACCAGCCAGGCGTACGTTTCGTCGACATCCACGGCGACGGCGGCACCGTCCTCAAGGCCAACGTCGTCACCCCGGCGGACGCCGACGGAACGCGCAGATATCCCGTGATCGTGCTGCCCACGAGCTGGGCCACGCCGCAGATCCAGTACCTCGCCCAAGCCGCCAAGCTCGCGGACTCCGGCTATGTGGTGGTCAGTTACAACGTGCGGGGCTTCTGGCAGTCCGGCGGGAACATCGAGGTGGCGGGTCCCCCGGACGTCGCGGACGCGTCCAAGGTCATCGACTGGGCACTCGCCCATACCCCCGCCGACCCGTCGAAGATCGGGATGGCCGGGATGTCGTACGGCGCCGGCATCAGCCTGCTCGCCGCGGCGCACGACAGCCGGGTCAAGGCCGTCGCCGCCCTCAGCGGCTGGGCCGACATCCCCGCCTCCATCTACGGCGGACGCACCGAGCACCTCCAGGCCGCCGCGCTGCTCGGCGGCACCGGCTATGTCACCGGCAGTCCGAGCCCCGAGCTCAAGCAGTTCATGAAGGACTTCCTCGGCGGCGTCGACCTGGCCAAGGAAGACGAAATGATCGCCTGGGGAAGGAAGCGCTCCCCCGCCGCCTACGTGGACCGGATCAACCGGAACGGCGCGGCCATCATGCTCGGCAACGCCTGGGGCGACACCATCTTCCCGCCCAACCAGTACGCCGAGTTCTACGAGCGGCTCACCGGGCCGAAGCGGCTGGAGTTCCGCCCGGGCGACCACGCCACCGCCGAGATGACCGGACTGCTGGGACTGCCCAACGACACCTGGACCAGTGCCCGCCGCTGGATGGACCACTACCTCAAGGGCGACGACAACGGCGTTGACCGCGAGGCTCCGGTGCGGATCAAGTCACGCTCGGAGGGCGGCTACGAGTCGTACCCGGACTGGAAGTCGGTGGGCGCGGACACCCGGAAGTTCGAGCTGGACGGCACCAAGAAGATCCGGGCCAACGTGGACTCAGGAGCCAACGGCGGAGTCACCGTGCTCTCCAACACCCTGGACCAGTTCCTGAAGGTGCCGCCGATGGCGTCGATCCCGCTGCTGCCGCGCTGGTTCGCGGCGGTCTGGCAGTCCGAGCGGTACGACTCCGAGCAGCACATCAGAGGCACGGCGAAACTGCATACAACCGTCACCAGCACCAAGGAGAGCGGCACCCTCGTCGCATACCTCTACGACGTGGGTCCGCTCGGCCTCGGCAAGCTGATCAGCAACGCGCCCTACACCTTCCACGGCCAGACCCCCGGCCGCCCGTTCACCGTGGATATGGAGCTGTACTCCACGGCCTACGACGTGCCGGCGGGCCACCATCTCGCCCTGGTCGTCGACACCGTCGACCCGCTCTATATCGAGCACAACCCGTCCGGGGCGAAGCTGACCTTCTCCTCACCAGCGGACGACCCCTCATATGTGTCGGTCCCCCTGCGTGAGAAGTGATCTCCGGCTGGCCTCCGGTCCGGGTCCGGCCAGCGCAAGCTATCCATCGGGACAGCGGGCTCCGCAACCAACACGCACCGGGATCGACATAAATACCGCATAAGCGGTAGGAACGTCAGGCTTCTGCCGCTTCCGCGTACACCTGGGACAGCTCGGGCGAGCCCAGGGTCGCCCAGTCCAGGCCCGCTTCCACCACATTGATCTCCCGACCGGAGGCACGCCGTAACACCCGCAGGCAAGCGGGACACAAAAGCCACGTAGCTCACCACACGG